>DASQFA010000593.1:0-2582 GCA_035633375.1 Rubrivivax sp. | reverse complement strand
CATCGTCACCACCAACCTCGCCTTCGCCGACTGGCCGAGCATCTTCGGCGACGCCAAGATGACGACCGCCCTGCTCGACCGGCTCACCCATCACTGCGACATCATCGAGACCGGCAACGACAGCTGGCGCTTCAAGAACCGTAGCTGATCCCCCCGCTTGCCCAGGTGGGCACACAGGCACCTCCCGCGCGACGCTCTGCCAGCACCTTGATCCGCGCGACGCGACGCGCGGGTCCCTCCTGTGCGCTACCTGGACAAGCCGCCACTTCCTCAACCCGCCGGTGTGGTCAACTTTGGACGCCGATTGACAGCCAGGGGCTGATGCTGGCCAAGCAGTTCCGGCGACTTCAATAGCTTGAATCGGCGCCGTCAGCGCTTGCCGTAGGCGCGCGGGTGGCCGGAGCCGTGGGTGGATGTCGGCTCCTGCGGCGCATGCGCGGGTCGCCTCGGCATGCGATGCGACACCGTCATCAAAAGGTAACGAAGCCCAAGCTTCTGGCAGTAAAAGCTTGCTGGACAGCTTTATTGCGGCTGTTAGTGTAAGATCATAGGCTGAACTTTTGTTCGCGGTTGCAACAACGGGACGCGGCGGCAAAAAAACAAACGCCGCAGATGCTCACAGAATTGCGCGCCAAGGGCGCCTGACTGGGGATGGCTTTCTATGGTGGACGCCGCCGCCGCAGCCACAAGCGGGTACTCTCATGTCTCGACCGGCGATCTGCCGACGCCGGCGGACGTCGATGCGCTGGTCGCCGAGGCGCACGCGCGGTTCCGGGGCATCCGGGACGGCGAGGTTTCGCAGGTCTATCCCGCGCTGGCGCGGATGTCGGCCGAGCTCTTCGGCATCTGCATCGTCAGCGCCGCCGGCCGCGTCTTCGAAGCCGGTGACGCCGACCGGCCGTTTTCGATCATGAGCGTATCCAAGCCGTTCGTCTTCGCCCTGGCCTGCCAGGAATTCGGCTGGGACGAGATGCGCGCCAAGGTGGGCGCCAACAGCACCGGCCTGCCGTTCAACTCGCTGGCGGCGGTGGAGCTCAGCGCCGACGGCCGCACCAACCCGATGGTGAACGCCGGCGCCATCGCCACCACCAGCCTCGCGCCCGGACAGAGCTGCGAGGAGCGGTGGCGCTTCCTCCACGACGGACTGTCCCGTTTCGCTGGCCATCCGCTGGCCATGAACGAAGAGGTCTGCGAGTCGGCCAGGCAGACCAACTTCCGCAACCGCGGCATCGTCAACCTGCTTCACTCCCTGGGGCGCGTCTACTGTGAGCCGGCGGAGGCTGTGGACCTCTATACCCGGCAGTGCTCGCTGAACGTCAGCGCGAAGGATCTGGCGGTCATGGGCGCGACGCTGGCTGACGGCGGCGTCAACCCGCTGACCGGCGACCGCGTGGTGGACGCTGAGGTTTGCCACTACACGCTGGCGGTGATGGCGACCGCCGGGCTCTATGAAACCTCCGGCGACTGGCTCTACGACATCGGCCTGCCGGGAAAGAGTGGGATCGGCGGCGGCATCGTCACGGTGTCGCCCGGCAAGGGCGGGCTCGGCACGTTCGCGCCGCCGCTGGACGCGGCCGGCAACAGCGTCAAGGGCCAACTCGTCGCCAAGTTCCTGTCGCAGAGCCTGGGCATGGACCTGTTCGTCTCCGCGCCCAGACGCTGAAAGAAACCGCCCCCGGCGGGGCGCGAAATGCAGACCAAAAAGATGCGGGGAGAAACGTTATGAGCGTTGCGGTGACGGCCGACGAGGTGTCGGCACGCGAGTCGTGGGTGCCGATGATCACCATCGCGCTCGGCCAGGCCATAATGTCGTTCAACGTCGCGGCGCTTCCGGTCTCGATGAGTGGGATGGTCGCGAGTTTCGGCGTGCCCCCGACCACCGTTGCCACCGGCATCGTGATGTACTCGCTCGCCGTCGCCGGCCTCGTCATGCTTGGCGCGAAGCTCACCCAGCGGTTCGGCGCGACCACGATGTTCCGCATCGTCGTCGCGATCTATGCCGTGGCCCAGACCCTGATGACCTTCAGCCCCAACGCGACAGTGATGCTGACCGCGCAGGGTCTGAGCGGGATGTCCGCCGCGGTCATCGTCCCCGCGCTCGTTGCGCTGATCGCCAACCACTACCACGGTACCCAGCAGGCGACAGCCGTTGGCGCCCTAGGCTCGGCGCGGGCGGGCGCGAGCGCCGCCGCCTTTCTGATCGGCGGCGTTCTCGGCACCTTCATCGGCTGGCGGCCCGTCTTCGGCATCCTCATCGTCGTCGCCGGCATCGTGTTTCTGCTCAGCTTCAAGCTGAAGAAGGACGAGGGCCGGCCCGAGGTGCAGATCGACGCAGTTGGCGTCGTTCTTGCGGCGGCAGCGATCATCCTGATCAGCTTCGGCTTCAACAACCTGAATCGGTGGGGGCTGGGCCTGGCCACGCCCGGCGCGCCGTTCAACATTCTCGGGCTGTCGCCTGCGCCGGTGATGATCGTCGTCGGCATCATTCTTCTCCAGTGCCTCATTGCCTGGTGCCGCCGGGTGGCCGCCGCCGGAAAAACGCCGCTGCTGGATCTCCGCGTGGTCATGTCGTCGTCGGAGCG
>DASQFA010000592.1:0-3042 GCA_035633375.1 Rubrivivax sp. | reverse complement strand
GCTGGGCGTGCGCGATGAATGGATCGGCTGGAGCGAGGGTACCCGCGCGGCGCGCCTGGCGCTGATCGTAGGCAACAGTCGATTCCTGATTGTGCCCTCGGTGCAGGTGAAGAACCTGGCCTCGCACGTGCTGGGCTTGGCGAGCCGCCAGCTTGCCGATGATTGGCAGCGGCACTATGGCTACAAACCGGTGCTGATCGAGACCTTTGTGGATAGCCGCCGCTACCCGGGCACCTGTTACCAAGCTCACTATTGCCCGTGCTGGACATGGGCGTTCATGTTGCCCTGACCGAGATAACGTACTGAGAGGTCCTGCGCGATGCATGCGAACCCAATGGTCGAGCGGCACGGCGATTGCAATGAGCGTGCGATGAAGGCGAATTCAGGCTGAGCCTTGCGTTGGGGGAGGTGTTGGGGCTAAGGATCGGCGGCACGAGGGGACGGCGCCGGTACGCACCCGCGCTGCTGAGCAGCGTGCTGATTGTGTGGGCACCGGATCGGCGGTCGAACTGAACCGGCTGCGCAGTATCGGAATGGGTTGATGTTACGCGGCCTCGATCATGGGCCGCTGCTCATGACGCGCCATGTCTCGGTAATCAAGTCGAGCGCCTGCAGGCCGCGCCACATCACTTCGGTACCCGGATCACCATCGGACTTACGTCCCAGAAAGCCGCCCAGCTTGGCGACCATGCGTATGGCCTCGCGTAGAGATGGCGGCTCACGGGGGGCGACCGGATCCTTGGTGCGATAGGCGAGCAGGGCCTTCCATTCTTCGTCCGGGAAATAGATCGTGCAGGGTGCCTCGGGTACTTCACGGCCGAGCTTGACCAGATAGCAGATACGCCACGCCACCACCATGTCGATGGCCAAACAGGCTTCCAGCCGATCGGCATCGCGCAACTGCCGATCCTCGATGCGGCAGCCGCTCTTGAGTGTGCGGTGGAACACTTCGATGTTCCAGCGCTGGCTATACCAGTGCACCTTCTCGAGCGCCTGCTCGAAGCTGCCGACCGGCAGCGTAGTCAGTAGCCGCCAATCGATCGGCTCGACCCCCTCGGGTGCATCCTCTTCCAACGCTTGCACGGCCTGCAACTCGATGTTGGGCAACGCTGCCTTGCCCTGCGGCGGGCACAGCATGACCGTGGCAAAGCGAATCGCCAGTTTCGCCTCGCGCGCCGCGCGCTCCTTCTGCCGCGGCAGTTGCACATGCAGGTAACCGGCCATGGGCTGGCCTTCAATCGTGTCGAACAGCCGCTCGGCCTGATCAACGACCCCCCGGTCGTGGGTCGCCCGAATGAGCAGGTGTGGCCCCTGGGGATCTTGGGCAGCCTCGGCAAACAGCTCGTAGATGTCGCCTTCCCGATCGGCCACACTGACCAGGCTCACGTGCGCCAAGCGCTGCTGCACCGCTGCTACCGCCCGGTAGCTCTTGAGCCAGCGATAGCTCTCCTTCTGCTCGATGGGCAAGCCAGCCTTGTTCTTGCCGAACTCCTGCGGATCGCGGGCCCAGCACTGCGCATCCAGAAAGCCCAGCGGCACCCCTTGCGTGCTCACCACCAGGGTGCTGTGCAGATGCAAGCCCTGCGCCCCGTCGACCTGGGTGCCGATCGGTCCCAGGCCACGCGTCTGGGCGAGCTTGCTGTAGTTCACGCTGGTGGTGTCCTGCAGCGCCAGAATGACCTCGCCACGCTGCTCGGCAATGCGCTCTTCGGTGGCCGCGTAATGCGACTGCAATACGGTCTCGATGTCGGTGTCCTCATGGGAAAAAAAGCGATACGCCGCTTTGCAGGCCGCGCCATCTCCCTCGAAGGCTTGAGGAATCTGGGCCAGCGGCCGGGCCGCGAAAACCCGCGCAATCTTGAGCAAGCGCGCCGTCATCGGCGCGGCCAAGCGGCAGCGTCCAAACTCTTCTTCCGCCCAGTCGGCCGGCGGCTGCACGCGCGTATGGGGCACAATGCGCGGCCACTCGAGCGGCGCACTCAAAATCTTGCGCCAATTACGCTGCAACGGATAAACCAGAACCCGCTTGGCTGCCCGCTGCGCGCTGCGGGCGCGGTCCTGCCGGCCGCGCCCTTCGCTCAGGCCCAGCTCGATCCAATTTGCCGCCCGATAGCATGTGCCCTCGTAGCGGCTGGTATCCACGAAGCTCTCCACCAGCACCGGGCGTACCCCATAGCGGGCCTGCCAATCGCCGGCCAGCCGCTGGGTCGCCAAACCCAGCACGTGCGAGGCCAAATTCTTCACGTGCACCGAGGGCACAATTAGAAACCGCGTGTTGCCTACCACCTGGCCCAGCCGCCGCTCGCGCATGCTATCGCTCCAGCCGATCCACTGATCGCGCACCCCCAGCCGCCAAGCCGGCGCACTGAAGCTCAGGCCCCCGAGGACGCCTTGCTCGCTGCGGATCAAATAGCGCAACTGTGCCCCGCACAGCGGCCCGTCGCCCAGCGGATGATGCGCTTGCATCATCGCTCGCCATTGGCGCGACAACGCTTTGTCGCCGTTGACCACCACCAGTTCAATTTGGCCCAGCTTCGACAGCCCCGTCTCGATCTGCGGCCATTGCATCGGCTCGGCCGGCCGCGGCGTGCGCGGGGCGAAATTGACCTCGCGCGCCGCGGGCAACTCAATCAACCCCCGCCGCTCGAGCCGGTTGAGCACAATGCGGCAGCTCGTCTCCTTTGGCCGACCGTCGACGTGCCGCCAGTCGAACCAGCCACATACCACGCGTGCCAGCGCCCCGCGCGTCAGATCAACGCCACTGCGCACCGTCTCACGGATGCGCGCTATGACCTCATCGTTAAAGT
Organism: Rubrivivax sp.; assembly: GCA_035633375.1. GTDB lineage: Bacteria > Pseudomonadota > Gammaproteobacteria > Burkholderiales > Burkholderiaceae_C > Rubrivivax. The sequence continues at coordinate 235 of DASQFA010000592.1, read as the reverse complement.
CTCTTCCGGCGATGACCATGCCGCGCACAATAGCGCAAAATATCTCACTTGTCCAGCATGTCCAATGGTCAGCTCATAGAGCGGCACGAACAACGGGGCGATGGCCTGCAAACCCCCGGTGAGCGTGCCCATCGACAGGGCCAGTCCCTGATCGGCCAGATCCTGCACCAGGCGGTAACTGGGCCGCCCATACAGAAACTTGTCGAGCACAACGCTGACCCACACGGAGATGCCG
>DASQFA010000591.1:0-4065 GCA_035633375.1 Rubrivivax sp. | reverse complement strand
GATCCGCAAGCACGTGGCGCGCGACTACTGGGAAGTGCGCGCCACCTTCGACGCGCAGGCCGGGCAATACGACGGCAAGTGGTTCGACCCGGCCTGGAAGAAGAACCCGGACGACCCCGAACTGCGCAACGACCGGCTGTGGCAGGCGGCCGCGGCCGAGGCCATAGCCGCGGCCACGCGCGGCCAGCCGGCCAGCGTGAGCGAGGAATCGAAGCCCACCACCAGCAGCTGCCCGGGGCTGTACGACCTGACCACCTTGCAGCGCGAGGCGAATTCGCGCTTCGGCTTTTCGGCCAAGACCACGCTGTCGCTCGCCCAGGCGCTGTACGAGAAGCACAAGGTGCTGACCTACCCGCGCACCGACTCGCGCGCGCTGCCCGAGGACTACGTCGCGGTGGTGAAGAACACCTTCGAGATGATCGCCAAGGAAGACCTGCCGGGGCCGCTGCGGCCGCTGGCCGCGCATGCCAAGCTGGCCTTGAAGGACGGCTACGTCAAGCCGCTGAAGCGTGTCTTCGACAACGCCAAGGTGTCGGACCACTTCGCCATCATCCCCACGCTGCAAGCGCCGCGCTCCTTGAGCGAGATCGAGGCCAAGCTCTATGACCTGGTGGTCAAGCGCTTCCTGGCAGTGTTCTACCCGCCGGCCGAGTTCCTGGTGACGACGCGCATCTCCACCGTCAAGGCTGAAGGAAAAGAACACAAGTTCCAGACCAACGGCAAGGTGCTGGTCAAGCCCGGCTGGCTGGCGGTATACGGCAAGGAAGCGCAGGAGGACGACGCCAACCTGGTGGCCGTGGCGCCGGGTGAAATGGTGCGTACCGAGAGCGTGGAGGTGGTGGCGTTGAAGACCAAGCCGCCGGCGCGCTACACCGAAGCCACGCTGCTGAGCGCGATGGAAGGCGCCGGCAAGCTGATCGACGACGACGAGTTGCGCGAGGCCATGGCCGACAAGGGCCTGGGCACGCCGGCCACGCGCGCCACCGTCATCGAAGGCCTGATCTACGAGAAGTACATGCTGCGCGACGGGCGCGAGCTGGTGCCCACGGCCAAGGCCTTCCAGCTGATGACGCTGCTGCGCGGCCTGGGCGTGGAAGACCTGACACGCCCCGACCTGACCGGCAACTGGGAGTACCAGCTGGCAGAGATGGAACATGGCCGCCTGAAACGCGATGTCTTCATGACCGAGATCGCGCAGATGGCCGAGCGCATCGTGCGCAAGGCCAAGGAATACGACCGCGAGACCATCCCCGGCGACTACGCCACCCTGGCCACGCCCTGCCCGAATTGCGGCGGCGTGGTCAAGGAGAACTACCGCCGTTTCGTGTGCACCGGCGCCGCGTTGGGCAGCGCCGCGGCCGGCGGCGCGGGCGCGCGCGCGACAGAGGACGCCGGTTGCGGCTTTTCCATCACCAAGATCCCCGGCAGCCGCAGCTTCGAGCTGGCCGAAGTGGAGCAATTCCTGCGCGATCGCAAGATCGGCCCGCTGGAGGGCTTTCGCTCCAAGGCCGGCTGGCCTTTCAGCGCCGAGCTGAAGCTGGCCTACGACGAGGAGATCAAGAACTGGAAGCTCGAGTTCGACTTCGGCGAAGACGCCAAGCGCGAAGGCGAGTCCGGCGAGGCGGTGGACTTCTCGGGGCAGCAAAGCCCGGGCGCCTGCCCCAAATGCCAGGGCCATGTCTATGAGCTCGGCACCAGCTACGTCTGCGAGCACGCGGTGGGCGCGCATGTCACCTGCGACTTCAAGAGCGGCAAGATCATCCTGCAGCAGCCGGTGGCGCGCGAGCAGATGAGCAAGCTGCTGCAAAGCGGCAAGACCGATCTGCTGGAGAACTTCGTCTCCAACAAGACGCGGCGCAAGTTCAAGGCCTATCTCGCCTACGACAAGAAGGAAGGCAAGGTGAGCTTCGAGTTCGAGCCGCGGCCCGAGCGGCCCGGGGCCCGAGCTGCAAGCAAGACCGCCGCCAAGGCGCCGTCCGCGAAAAAGGCCCCGACCCGCAAGGCGACGTGAGGCCGCGTGCACCTGGACAACTGGCTCGGGCTGTAGCCGCAGCCCCGGCCCGCGCCGCACGCAGCGCTTGCGGTCCCCGTCACTGCCTTGCAGCGCGTGCGGGCGGACACTGACCGATGTCTGCCGCCGTGCTGGGCAAGCTGCTAGCGATCATCGTCACCATCGGGCTGGGCTGGGTGGCCGGGCGCCTGCGCTGGCTGGGCGACGCCCAGGCCGACCCGGCGCGCATCCTCGGCAATGCGGCCTTCTTCATTTTCGTGCCGGCGCTTCTGTTTCGCACCACCGCGCGCGTCGATCTCGGCGCCCTGCCCGGGGGCATCCTGCTGGCCTATTTCGTGCCCACGCTGGGCATGTTGCTGGCGGCGTACGGCGTGCAGCAATGGCGTCGTCGCCGGCAGGTGCCGATGGCGCCGGCCGCGCCGGCCGTGCGTGCCGCCACCGTGACCTACGGCAACGCCGTGCAGATGGGCATCCCGATGTCGGCCGCGATGTTCGGCGAGGCCGGGCTGGGCATCCACCTGATGCTCGTCAGCGTGCATGGGCTGATCCTGCTGTCGGTGCTGACGGCGCTGGTCGAGCACGACCTGGCGCGTGACAAGGCGCGGCACAGCGAGCGCTCGAGCCTGCGGCAGACGCTGCGCACGACACTGCGCAACACGATCATTCATCCGGTGGTGTTGCCGGTGCTGGCCGGGCTGGCCTGGAACCTGGCCGGCTTGGGGCTGCCCGGCGTGATCGACGAGGTGCTGCAGTTGCTGGGCAGCGCGGTGGTGCCGCTGTGCCTGCTGCTGATCGGGCTGTCGCTGGCCTACTACGGCATGCAGGGCCACGTGCGCGGTGCGCTCGGCGTGACGCTGCTCAAGCTGCTGGGCCTGCCGGCGCTGGTGTTGGGCGTGGCGCACTGGGGCTTCGGCCTTGCCGGCTTGCCGCTGTCGGTGGTGGTGATGCTGGCCGCCTTGCCAGTGGGCAGCAACGCGCTGATCTTCGCGCAGCGCTACAAGACGATGCAGGCCGAGGCGACGGCGGCCATCGTGTTCTCCACCTTGGGATTCGTGTTGACGGCGCCTTTTTGGCTGGCGCTGCTGGGTTGGCTGCAGGCCTGACGGGCTGTTGCATTCAACCACGGCCGATGAGCGCAATGCGCCGTCACGAGCCCCAGTCGCGAAGCTGCAGGCTGGCTGGCTGAACGCAATTGCGTCTGGCATCGCGAGAGACAACGGCATCGCCGCGCTGCCCCGCGGGCGCTCGCACAAATGCGGCACACTTCGCCGCATGGCCCGACCCACCGCTGCCACCGAAGCCCGGCCATCGCCAGGGCGGCTGGATGTGGCCACGACGGAATCCGGGACGACGCGCCGGGTGGCGCTGCTGCTCAACCTCGGGCATGCCATCGACCACATGTTCCTGCTCATCTTCGCCACGGCGGTGGGCTCGATCGCGGCCGAATTCGGCTTCTCGCGCTGGGAAGACCTGATGCCTTACGGCGTGGGTGCCTTCGTGCTCTTCGGCCTGGGTGCGCTGCCCTCGGGCCGACTGGGCGATCTGTGGGGGCGGCGGCGCATGATGCTGCTGTTCTTCTTCGGCATCGGCGCTGCGGCGCTGCTCACCGCGCTGACGCGCAATGCCTGGCAGCTGGCCGCGGCGCTGACGCTGCTCGGCGCCTTTGCCTCGATCTACCACCCGGTGGGCATTCCAATGCTGCTGCAACGCGCACCCAACCCGGGCGCGGTCATCGGCGTCAACGGGCTGTCGGGCAACCTGGGCATCGCCGTGGCGGCCTTGAGCACGGGTTTCATGGTGCAGTGGTTCGGCTGGCGCGCGGCCTTTGCCATCCCGGGGCTGTTGGCCATCGGCTGCGGGTGGGGGTTTGCGCGCGCCTGCCCGCACGAGAGCGAGGCGCCGGCGCGGCGCATGGCGAAGGCGCGGGTGACGCTGGCGCCGGCCTTGCTGGCGCGCGTGCTGGTGGTCATGACCGCGGCCTCGGTCACCGGCAGCCTGCTCTTCAACTTCACGACCAACGGCAACGCGCAGCTGCTGGGCGAGCGCTTTCGCGG
>DASQFA010000590.1:0-3249 GCA_035633375.1 Rubrivivax sp. | reverse complement strand
GAGCGGCTGCAGTCCTACGGCCGCTTCAACGACACCAAGGATCGCTGAGCGTGGACGCGCGGGCGTGCCGGCGCACGCACTGGCGCGACCCGACAGTCCGGTGCCGGCACGGCGCGGACCCACGCGCGGAGTCGTGAAGCGCCAACGCATTGCAGTGGCCGTCAGCGGTGGCCCCGACTCCACCGCACTGTGGCACGCGACGGCGCGCCTGGCGGCCGCCACGGGCGGGCTGGACGTCATCGCACTGCACGTGCACCATGGTCTGCAGCGCCAGGCCGACGCATGGGTGGTGCACCTGCAGCGCCAGGCGCGGCGCTGGGCGGCACGCGGCCTTCCGGTCAGCCTGCAATGGCGGCGCTTGCAGGGCGCCGCGGCGGCGGGCGAGAGCACCGAAGCCTGGGCGCGGCGCGAGCGCTATGCGGCGCTGGCCGACATGGCGCAACGCCTGGGCGTCGCCGTGGTGCTGCTGGCGCATCATCGGCGCGATCAGGCCGAGACGTTCGTGTTGCAGGCACTGCGCGGCGCCGGCCCGGCGGGGCTGTCGGCGATGCCACGCGAGGCACTGCGCAATGGCATCACCTGGGCCAGACCCTGGCTGGACCAGCCGCGCGAGGCCATCGAAGCCTACCTGCATCGCCATCGCCTGGGCTTCGTCGAAGACTTCAGCAACGCCGACACCCGGCTGGCACGCAACCGGCTGCGGCATCGGGTCTGGCCCCATCTGACCGCGGCGTTCGAGCAGGCCGAAACCAGCCTGTGCGCGAGTGCTGGGCGTGCCCAGGAAGCAGCCGCCTGCCTGGCCGAGCTGGCGGATCTGGACATGCAGCACGCGTGCACGCCCGAGGGCCGGCTGAAGAAATCCAGCTGGCTGGCGCTGTCGGCCGCGCGCCGCGCCAACCTGCTGCGGGCCTGGCTCGCCGCCGCGCGGCCACAAGGCGTGCCGCAGACGCTGGTGCAACGCCTCATGGACGAACTGCCCGGCGCCGTATCGGCGCGCTGGCCGCTGGGCGCGGGCTGCTTGCAACTGCACGCCGGACATCTGGGCGTAGCTCAAATCGACATGACGCCGCGCTCGCCGGGCCTTCCGGGGCTGCGCATCGACCTCAGCCACGCGGGTTGGGTTGCGGTGCCCGAATGGCACGGTGCCTTTGAAGTCAGCGCGGTGGATTCAGCCGGCCTCGAGCCGCAACGCCTGGGCCATTGCGAACTGCGCGCGCGCAGTGGGGGAGAGCGCTTCCAGCGCGCGCCGGGTTCGGTGCCGCGAAGCCTGAAGAAGCAGTTTCAATGGGCCGGCGTGCCCGCCTGGGCGCGCGATGGCCCGTTGCTGCATGCCATGGGTGAACTGCTGTACGTACCTGGCCTGGGCATCGATGCGCGCCAGCAGGCTGCGCCCGGCACGCCGATGCTCGGCTTGCGCTGGGTGGCCGACGCGCCGCGCTCCGACTGAGCTGCACGCACGGTGCCGCTAAAATCCGCGCTTTGCACGCGCAGCCCGCGGGTGCTCGGCCAGCCGGATTTCACTGCGCGTCATGGCACTCATTGTTCACAAGTACGGTGGCACTTCGATGGGCTCGACCGAGCGCATCCGCAGTGTCGCCAAACGCGTCGCCAAATGGTCGCGCGCCGGCCACCAGATGATCGTCGTGCCTTCGGCCATGAGCGGCGAGACCAACCGCCTGCTCGGCCTGGCCAAGGAACTGGCACCGGCGCAGCACACACCCGAAGCCATGCGCGAACTCGACCTGATCGCCGCCACCGGCGAGCAGGTCTCGGTGGGACTGCTGGCGCTGGCCTTGCAGGCCGAAGGGCTGGACGCCGTCAGCTATGCCGGCTGGCAGGTGCCGATCCGCACCGACTCGGCCTACACCAAGGCACGCATCCAGTCGATCGACGATGCGCGCGTGCGCGCTGACCTGCAAGCCGGCCGGGTGGTCATCATCACCGGTTTCCAGGGCATCGACGAGCAAGGCCACATCACCACGCTCGGCCGCGGCGGCTCGGACACCTCGGCCGTGGCCGTGGCGGCGGCGATGAAGGCCGACGAATGCCTGATCTACACCGATGTGGACGGTGTCTACACCACCGATCCGCGCATCGTGCCCGAGGCGCGCCGCCTGCAGACGGTGAGTTTCGAAGAGATGCTGGAGATGGCCAGCCTCGGCTCCAGGGTGCTGCAGATCCGTTCGGTGGAGTTCGCCGGCAAGTACCGCGTGCCGCTGCGCGTGCTGTCCAGCTTCACGCCCTGGGACATTGACATCGACGAAGAAGCCCGCTCCGGCACCCTGATCACTTTCGAGGAAGACGCAAAAATGGAACAAGCCGTCGTGTCAGGCATCGCGTTCACGCGCGACGAGGCCAAGGTCACCGTCGTCGGCGTGCCCGACAAGCCGGGCATCGCCTACCAGATCCTGGGTGCGGTGGCCGAGGCCAACATCGATGTCGACGTGATCGTGCAGAACGTGTCGCACGGCGGTCGCACCGATTTCTCCTTCACCGTGAACCGCAACGACTATGCGCGCACGCTCGACCTGCTGCGGGCCCGGGTGGCGCCGGCCACGGGCGCGGCCGAAGTGACCGGCGACCCGCGCATCTGCAAGGTGTCGATCGTCGGCATCGGCATGCGCAGCCACGTCGGCGTGGCGGCGAAGATGTTTCGCACGCTCAGCGAAGAGGGCATCAACATCCAGATGGTGACCACCAGCGAGATCAAGACCAGCGTCGTCATCGACGAGAAATACGTGGAACTGGCAGTGCGCTCGCTGCACAAGGCCTTCGATCTGGAGCAGCCTGTCGGTGCCTGACGCGGCTGTTCCAGCAGGTAGAATCCGGGGCGATTCGACGGAGCTGTGACCGAGTGGCCGAAGGTGCTCCCCTGCTAAGGGAGTATGTGGGCAAAACCTGCATCGAGGGTTCGAATCCCTCCGGCTCCGCCAAAACGCCCTTTCAGGGCGTTTTTTTTCGTCCCGGATGGGGGAACTCAGTGGTGTCCTTTATAGGAGAGTTCGATTCAGCAAGTAGCACAGCGTCTCATACAAGCGCATAATCTATTGGTGGATCGGATGGTGGAACCGGTCTTTGCACCGGGGGGCGCCGAGCGCAAAGGAGTCCTGCCATGCCAAGGATCGCGAAGGCGCTGTCAGCGTTGGAAGTCAAAAGACTCACCGCCCCGGGCTTGCACGCGGTTGGGACCGTCGCCGGCTTGTGCCTGTTCGTCAAGCCGACCGGCGCGCGAAGCTGGGTGCTGCGCAC
>DASQFA010000589.1:0-2839 GCA_035633375.1 Rubrivivax sp. | reverse complement strand
CGGGCGTCTACTCGCGTGCACTCCTGGAAGGGCGCATCGCCGGGGAGCAGCTGGACAACTGCCGGCGGGAGGTCGGCGGATGCGGGCTCTCCTCGAGTGTCATCCGTGGCTCATGCCATCGTTCTGGCAGTTTCCGACGGGCTCGACGGGTCTCGGGCCGATCAACACGATCTATCAAGCGCGCTTCATGCGCTACCTGGAGGGCCGCAGCGTATTGCGGACCGACGGCCGCAAGGTGTCTGCTTCGTCGGCGACAGCGCAATGGAAGAGCCCGAGGCGCTCGCCGGTGCGTATTCCGGCGAAGATGACCGGTGTTTCCGGCTGAAGGTGACCGCGGATTCCGGAGCAACGTGACCGCGGATTCCGGGTGAACGTGACCGACAGGAACATCGGGTCAGCGCTGTGCTTGGTTTTTACTCTTAGCGGTCACGCTCCGTCAATTTTCTTCTTGCCGGACGCGATTTTGTCGGTGCTGACGGCGGTGCGTTTGCGCATCGACTCTCCTTCGAGATGGAGCTTGTGGGCGCCGTGCACGAGCCGGTCGAGGATAGCGTCGGCGAGGGTCGGATCGCCGAGGTAGTCGTGCCAATGCTCAACCGGAAGCTGGCTGGTGATGAGCGTGGAGCGAGTGCCGACACGATCGTCGAGCAGTTCGAGCAAGTCGGTGCGCTCGCGCGCGCCCATCGGGGCGATGGCGAAGTCGTCGATCAGGACGAGGTCGACTTTGGCGATGGCGGCGAGGCGCTTGCGGAAGCTGCCGTCGGCGTGGCAGACGCTGAGTTCGTCGAACAACCGCGGCGCGCGCAGGTAAAGCGCGGACAGACCTTGCCGACACGCCTGCTGGGCGAGCGCGCAGGCGATGAAGGTTTTGCCGCAGCCGGTGGCACCGTGGATCAGGAGATTCTGCGCCTGGCGGATCCAGTCGCAGCTGGCGAGGCTGGTCAGTTGGCTGCGATCCAGCCCGCGGCGGGCGCGGTAATCGATGTCCTCGACGCAGGCGCGTTGCTTGAGCTGCGCCAGTTGCAGCAGCCGCGCCAGGCGGCGATTGTCGCGGTGGACGACTTCGCGGTCGAGCAGCAGCGCGAGGCGCTCGTCGAAGGCGAGGCCCATGGCCGCGCTCTGGGTGAGCTGCTCGGACAGGGCGGCGGCCATGCCATGGAGCTTGAGCCGGTTCAATGTATCGAGGGTGGGTTGGATGAGCATGGTTCAACGTCTCCGGGTGAGGTGGAACGGAAGTACTCCGCCCCGCGCACGTTGCCGTGCGCCGGCGGGGTGGTGGCCTGCGGCTGATCGGTCGCAGGGAACAGCTCGGGGTGAGCATCGAGTTTCGCCTCCAGGATCGACTTGATGCTCTTGCGGGTGGGCGAGCCGATGGCCAACGCCCGGCGGCAGGCCGCTTCCAGGCGCGCCGCGGTGAACTGCTTGGCGAGATTGAGCAGGCCCAGACAGGCGCGGTAGCCCTGCTCGGGATGCGGGCGGTTCTCCAACTGCCACTTGACCACGTCGCCGGTGGCGGGGCCGATGTCCAATGCCCAGTTCAACAATCGCCCAGGCGTCCACTGCATGTGCTTGCGGTGCGCCTCGGGCATGTGTTCGGCCACCGTGGTATGGCGGCCGCGCAGGCTGGAGCGCACATGGACCGCCACCCGGTTGCCTTTGAAGAAACATTCGACCGCGGTGGCGGTGAAGCGAGCCTCGATCTTCTGTCGGACCAGGCTATGCGGGACGCTGTAGTAGTGGCCGGTGACATCGACGTGGTAGTCGATGTTGACGATCACCTTCTTCCACTCGGCGAATTCATAGCGCGTTGCCGGCAGCGGCGTCATCGCCGGCCGGTCGATGGTCTCGAAGACGCTGCGGCGACACCCGTCGAGCTTCTGGAACGGGCGGTTGTTCAAGATGACGAGCAGCTCGCCAATGGCCGCGTTGAGGGCTTCGAGCGAGAAGAACTGACGGTGCCGGAGCCGGGCCAGAATCCAACGTTGCACCAGGAGCACGCTCGCTTCGACGGCCGGCTTGTCGCGCGGATGAAACGGCCGCGCCGGCAGAATGGCGGTGCTGTAATGCCGCGCCAAGTCCTCGTAAGTCGAGGTCGCTTCCGGTTCGTAGCGGCAGGCGCGCTTGATCGCGCTCTTGAGATTGTCCGGGACCAGCAGCGCGGCGACGCAGCCCATGAATTCGAAGCAGCGGACGTGCGAGGCGATCCAGTCCGGCAGTTGCTGGCTCCAGGTCGCCTCGGCGTAGGTGTAGGACGACGCGCCCAGCACCGCGACGAAGATCTCGGCGCCGCGGATCTCGCCGGTGCCGGGGTTGATGATCGGCACCGTGTCACCGGAGTAGTCGATGAACAGCTTGTCGCCAGCGCGGTGGACCTGGCGCATCGACCGCTTCAGGCTCTGCGCGAAGCGGTGATAGTGCAGGCAGAACTGGCTGTAGCGATACGCCTGGCCGGCATGGGCCTCGGCGTACTCCTCCCACAGCAACTGCAAGGTGACGCCCTTACGCTTGAGTTCCTGGTGCAGGTGCGCGAAGTCGGGCGCGGCGTAGCGTTCCACCGCCGGTGCGGCGTGCGGGAACAGCAACGCCTCGAGCCGCGCCTCGTCCACCTCCGGGGGCAGCGGCCAGCCCAGACCGGCATCGCGGGCGCGCTGCACATACTTCGTCACCGCCCCCTTGGATAGCTTGGTGGCGGCGGCGATGCGTTCGTGGCTGAGACCCGTCTCGAACTTCAGACGTAGGACATCGATAATCTTGCGCATGGCTCTCCGACTGGCAGGCATCCCATTTCTCCAAGAAATCGGAGAGGGTAGCCTGCGGCAATGGAAATCCAGCGCCGACC
>DASQFA010000588.1:0-1674 GCA_035633375.1 Rubrivivax sp. | reverse complement strand
GAAGGCGTGCAAGGACTGCAGCGCCTGCGCGCGCGTGACGGGCCAGGCAAAGCTGTCCAGCCGGCCGGGGTGGGTTGCGAAGCGGGTGTCGACGAGCGCGATCACCTCGCGCGTGACGGCATCGGGCTCGAAGCGCGTGCGCGGCGGCACGGCGCCAGGGCCGGAAGTGCAAAAGGCCTGGCGGTTGTCGGCGTCGAAGTTCCACTGGCCACCGATGGGCTCATCGCCTTGCATCAAGACGTCATGCCGCTTGCGTTGCTCGCGATAGAAATACTCCATGCGCAGCGATTTGCGGCCTTTGGCATGCGCAGCGAACTCGGCAATGCTGCTGAAGAAGTGCCGGTCCTCGTGGATGTCCAGCGGCAGGTGGCTGGCCTCGGCCACGGCCTTGATGGCTTCCAGCACACGCCAGTCGCCCGGTGCGGTCATCACCAGGCGCGCCGGCTTCAGGCGCAGGATGTCGGCCTGCAACTGGGCAGCCAGACTGCCGCCGTTGCCGGGCGCATCCAGCCGCGTGTAGTGCAGCGGGCGGCCGGCGGCTTGCAGGGCCAGCGCGAAGTGCCGCATCGCCGCCAGGAACATTACCGTGCGCGGCTTGCTCGACCACACATGGGTCGACTCCTCGGCCACCTCGGCCATCCACACCGCGTCGACGGCCGCGTCGAAGGCGTCGAACGCCGCCGCATCGGGGTCGAGCTGGTCGCCGAGGACGACGATCAGGGAACGAAGCTCAGCCACGGGCGGCAGGCGTGTTCACGCCTTCTTCGCCCAGGCACTGCACCAGCCCGCACCCGCCACCTGCTTGGCACCGAACAACGGGCAGCCGCCCACTTTGTCGGTGGGCTTGCCCTGGAAAAGCGCGCAGTTGGTGCAGTTCTGGCCGGCAACGAACTTCGGGAACTTCTTGACATCGACGCGCGTCGCGTCTGCCACATAGCCGAGCGCGACGGCCTGAGCGTCTTTTTCGTCGAGCATGGCCTGGGCCTGTGCGCCAGTAGCAAGCGCTGTGCCGCAGGCACCCAGCGTCATCAGAAACACACGGCGGGGGAAGGGTTGATTCACTTGAAACTCCTAGGTTGGGGGGTGAGGTAAAAGGAACAAGAAGGTCAAGCGGCGCGGCGTCGGGCTGCGTGGTGGTCTGCTTCATGGGGCGCTTCATGGGTCGCTTCGGCGGCGGCAAATGCAGTGGACGCATCAGCCGCATCGCAGGCACGCTGCAGCAGCGCCGCGGACAGTGATTGGGCAGACAGCCAGGCCCCTTCGACACCGCAGCCGCCGAGGAAGTCGCCGCAAACGCCCAGGCCCTGGGCAGCGTCCCACCAGAACAGTGCGGCCGGCGCAGTGCCATGAGCCTGCGGCAGCGCGTAGCGCCAGCGGTGCACGGCGCAGTGATGCCAGTCGACGGGCCGGCCCAGGCATTCAACCAGCGCCGCCTGCATCTGCTGCTGCACCCACGCAGCCGGTTGTTCAAGGTGCCGGCGGCTCCAGCCAGTTCGGGCATGCACGACCCAATGCGCCTGCCCGGGTACACGCGCCCGGCCCGGACGCGCGTCATTGCGCAGCACCCAGGCGAGCGGGCCTGTGGGTGGCCGAGCGAGGTCCCAGCCCAGCGCGGGTTCCGGGTCATCGGCGATGCCCATCAGGGTCCAGCACGGCTGCATCGGCACGACCGAC
>DASQFA010000587.1:0-1504 GCA_035633375.1 Rubrivivax sp. | reverse complement strand
AAGGTGACACCCGCGACATAGAGGGCACCGAAGATGTGCTTGTTGTACTTGGCCAGCCAGTGCGGCAGAAAGATATCGAAGTTGTCGCGCCGCTCATCCGTGTAGCGACTGGCAACGGAGGTGAGTGGACAGCGCCAGCCGTTGGCCGCCAACACGACGACCTCCACTGCGACGATGGCCGCGAACCACGCGGCAGTGCGATGCGCACCCTGGCACGCGGCCAACGGGATCGCGACGATGCAGGCTACAAAGAAGGCCCACACGATCGTGTGGGCAGCCTTAATCGCTATCAGGGCGGCGGGCTTTGCCGCCTGGGGTGGATGATCTTGCACGAGGCAGCGAGTAGAGTAGGCAATCGCAGGCAGCTGCCCCGAACCACTGGCGCGACGACCTCGACGTCTCTCGACGTGAAGGACTCCGAATGAAGACGCTGTACTTGCTCCGCCACGCCAAGTCGAGCTGGGACGATACATCCTTGCTGGACCGGGATCGGCCACTCGAGGCCCGTGGAGAACGCGACGCGACGAGGATGAGCAGGCGATGGTCGCCGCAGCACGGAAAGCCTGATCTGATCATGTCGAGTCCGGCAGTGCGCGCGCTTGCGACCGCGAAGGTCATCGCCTCGGGCCTCGAGTACAAGCTCAGGGACATCACGGTCGACGATCGGCTCTATGCTGCCACGGTGGACGCCTTGATCGCCGTCGTCGAAGCGCTCGACGACAAACTGGCGCGAGTGATGCTTGTCGGTCACAACCCTGGCTTCACTGAGCTGGCTCATCACTTCGACAGCGCAATCACCCACATGCCCACCTGCGCGATCGCCGAGTTCAAGTTCGATGCAAAGTCCTGGGTGGGCATCGGCCAAGCCAGGCCCGCCCACACCACCTTCGACTCGCCGAAGCAATCGTCAGCATAGGCCGCCACGCCGTTTGCCGACCCCGAGCGCGCGCATTGTCGCGTTGTCGCGTGGCTGCGACGAGGATCCTATGGACGGCGTTCGCGTGCGAGTCAGACACGAAGCTCATCGCTTGAACGCCGCTACTCGGAGCGCCGGGGCAGAACAGGCGCGAGTTTGCGTTGCACGATGGCGCGTCATTCGCCGCTTGTCACGCCGTTGTCATGGCCAAGGTAGAGGCTTGCGGGTTTGTTAACGGAGGATCCACACGGTGGCCAAAGATTTCTCGACGATGGAGGACAGCAATCGCTCGACCAATGCGAGCATCCACGAGGTCTCCGACCCGCGGCGGCGACGCTTGCTGCAAGGCAGCCTGGCCGGCACCGTGACCAGCCTGCTGGCGCCGCTGTCCGGCGTCGCTGCGCTGGCCGGCTGTGCGACGACGGCAGGCGGCGGCCCGCTGCTGGGTTTCAAGAGCGTGCCGGTGTCCACCGCCGACACCGTGGTCGTGCCAGAAGGCTACAGCGCCCAGGTCATCGCCGCCTGGGGCGAGCCGGTGGGACTGTCCGGCGACAACCCGGCCTTCAAGTTCGACGCCAGCAACACCGC
>DASQFA010000586.1:0-13616 GCA_035633375.1 Rubrivivax sp. | reverse complement strand
GCTGCAGGACATCGAGGCCGGCCGCGCACCGGAGATCGACGCGCTGGTCGGCTCGGTGGTCGAACTCGGCCGGCTGACGAACACGCCGACGCCGCACATCGACACCGTCTATGCGCTGGTCAAGCTGCTGGGCAAGACCATGGAGGAAGACAAGGCCCTGGTGCGCATGAGCCCGGTGGCCTGAGGGCCACCCCCGTCGCGCGGGCTACCTGTCGCCCGCGCCGCGCGTCACCGCTTCCATCACGCGGTCGAGGTTGAAGCTGCCGGGTTTCTGCCGCGGCGGGAATTCCTTGAAGCTCTGCAGCCATTGGCCGACGTAGGCGCCGGCCGGCGCGATGGCGAACATGCGCTCCAGGTACCAACGCTGGTAGCCCATGGCGTTTTCATGTTCCGCCCGCTCGAAGGGGTCCATGCGCAGGTTGGTCAGGCTCGGCGCGCGCAGCTCGGTGAACGGCATCTGCCAGACCTTCAGGCCCTCGGCCTCCTGCTTCAGGAAGGTGACCTTCCAGGCGTCGTAGCGCAGCGCGGCCACGCTGCCATCGTCGGTCCAGTAGATGAACTCGCGGCGCGGCCAGGCGCCCTGCCCGGCGAACGCGGGGCCCAGGTCGTAGCCGTCGAGGTGCACCTTGTAGTTCCTGCCGCCCAGGGCGCGCCCCTTCTTCAGATCGGCCACCGCCGTCTTGTCGCCGGCCGCGGTCACCAGCGTGGGCAGCATGTCCTCGTGTGCAGCGATGTCGTTGACCACCGTGCCGGGCTTGATGACACCCGGCCACTTGATCAGCGTGGGCACGCGGTAGCCGCCTTCCCACTGCGTGTTCTTCTCGCCGCGGAACATGGTGGTGCCGCCGTCCGGCCAGGTGAAGGTCTCGGCGCCGTTGTCCGACGAATACATGACGATGGTGTTCTCGTCCAAGCCAAGCGCCTTCAGCCTGTCGAGCAGCACCCCGACATGGCCATCGTGCTCGACCATGCCGTCGGCATAGATGCCCAGGCCGGTCTTGCCGACGGACTCCGCCTTCAGGTGGGTGAAGATGTGCATGCGCGTGGAGTTCCACCACAGGAAGAAGGGCTTGTCGGCCTTCTTCGCGCGCTCCATGAAGTCCAGCGCCTTGGCGTTGACCTCCTCGTCGATGGTCTCCATGCGCTTTCGCGTCAGCGGGCCGGTGTCGGTGATGCGGCCGTCGGCAAAGCTGTGGATCACGCCGCGCGGGCCGAACCTCTTCTTGAAATCGGGGTTCTTCGGGTAGTCGGGGTTCTCCGGCTCCTCTTCGGCGTTCAGGTGGTACAGGTTGCCGAAGAACTCGTCGAAACCGTGGTTCGTCGGCAACATGTCGTCGCGGTCGCCGAGGTGGTTCTTGCCGAACTGGCCGGTCATGTAGCCCTGCGCGCGCAGCAGCGTGGCGATGGTCGGGTCTTCCTTCTTCATGCCCTCGGGCGCGCCAGGCAGGCCGACCTTGGTCAGACCGGTACGGATCGGCGACTGCCCGGTGATGAACGCGGCGCGGCCGGCGGTGCAGCTCTGCTGGCCGTACCAGTCGGTGAACAGCGCGCCTTCGCTGGCGATGCGGTCGATGTTGGGTGTGTGGTAGCCCATCATGCCGCGGTTGTAGGCGCTGATGTTGAACTGGCCGATGTCATCGCCCCAGATGATCAGGATGTTTGGCTTCTTGGCCGGCGCGGCCTGTGCCGCGGCGTTGCCGCACAGGGCCAGGCCCATCACGGCGGCGCTGAGCAGCCTGCCTGCGCTCACAAGTGTCTGGTACATGCGTGTGTTCCTTCTGCAGCCCTGGCCCCCTGCCAGGACGCAGCGGCAGTGTTCCATCGACCGGCCGGCTTGTCCAATGCCCGCCACGCAGCCGGGTGATACGCTTGACGCATGGCCATAGAGCTTCGACTGATCCAGCACGCACTGGCCGTCGGCCGGCATGGCAACTTCGCGCGTGCGGCCGAAACGCTGCACCTGACCCAGCCCAGCCTGTCGCGCAGCATCGCGGCGCTGGAGGGCAGCCTGGGCGTGCCGCTGTTCGACCGCACCTCCAAGGGCGTGGTGCCCACCGCCTTCGGCCTCGTGCTGCTCGAGCGCGGTGATACGCTGCTCAAGCGCGAGGCCGACCTGCGCCGCGAGATTGGTCTGGTCGCGGGGCTGGAGCTGGGCTCGCTTGCGGTCAGCGCCGGCCCGTACATGAACGAGACCTCGGTGGCGCGCGCCATCGGCCGCGTCGCCGCGGCGCACCCGAAGCTGCGCATCGAATGCAAGTCCGCCGACCCGGCCGAGGTGGTGCGCCAGGTGCTGGACGAGCGCGTCGATGTGGGCGTGGCCAATGCCTCGGGCCTGGACCGCGAAGCGCGCCTGGTGGTGCAGCCGCTGCCGGCACACCGGGTCTACCTGGCCTGCCGTCCCGGCCACCCCTTGACCAGAGAGGCCGCCCCGACGCTGGCACGCGCGCTGCAGTTTCCGGTGGTCACGACGCGGCTGCGCGGCGAGCAGGCGGCATTGGCACGGCGCCGGGGCGACGAGCCCGAGGCAGAGGATGAGCACAGCGAGGACTACGTCCCGCAGGTGCTGGTGAACTCGATCGCGGTGGCGCGCTTGATCGCGCAGGAAAGCGACATGCTGGTACCCGGTACCGCCGCGATGCTGGCCGGCGACGTGGCCAGCGGCCGGCTGGTGCGCTTGAGCTGCACGGCACCGGCCATGCAGACGAGCAATGGCGTGATCTACCTGCGCGAGCGCATGCTCTCGCCGGCCGCGCGGGTGTTCATCGAGACACTGCACCGGGTCGAAGCCGAAGCACAGGCAGCCGATGCGGCCAGGCCCGCGCGTGCCACGCCGCCCGTGCAACGCCGCAGCCGACCAGGACAACGCCGCTGAGCCTGCCGCGGGCGAGGCATCGACCCGGCGAATCTCGCGGACACCTCGGCCGGGCCCGTGCCACGCGCTGGTTCAGCTTGCGGCCGGCCGCAATGACTGCCCGCCGCCAAAGCTGATCTGCGGCGTGAGTTCGCCACCCAGGCGCAGGCGCACCGCGCAGTACTTGAACTCGGGAATCTTGGCGTAGGGGTCGAGCGCCGCGTTGGTCAGGCGGTTGATCGCCGCTTCGTAGTAGCAGAAGGGAACGAACACCGCGCCGCGCGGCGAGCTTTCGTCGGCGCGCGCATACAGCACCACCTGGCCGCGGCGCGATTCGATGCTCACCACATCGCCCGGCTGGCCGCCCATGTCGGCCAGGTCGAGCGGATGGATCAGCGCCACCGGGTCGGGCTCGAGCGAGTCGAGCACACCGGCGCGACGCGTCATGCTGCCGGTGTGCCAGTGTTCGAGCTGTCGCCCGGTGATCAGCACCAGTGGATAGTCGGCGTCGGGGCGCTCGTCGGCCGGGATGATGTCGGCCGGTACGAAGCGTGCACGCCCGCCTTCGCGCGGAAAGTCGTGCATGAAGACCACGGGCTCGCCCGGGTCACCCTCCTTGACGCAGGGATAGGTCACCGCATGTTCGCGCTGCAGGCGTTGCCAGGTGATGCCGGCAATGTGCGGCATGGTGCGGCGCATCTCGTCGAAGACCTCGCCCACGTCGCCGTCGCGCCAGTCCAGGCCGAGCTGTGCGGCCATCGCTTGAATGATCCACAGGTCCTGGCGCGCGTCGCCGGGTGGATCGATGGCCTGGCGGCCGATCTGCACCAAGCGGTCGGTGTTGGTGAAGCTGCCGGTCTTCTCGGGGAAGGCACTGGCCGGCAGCACCACGTCGGCGAGGCACGCGGTCTCGGTCAGGAAGATGTCCTGCACCACCAGGTGCTGCAACGCGGCCAGCGCTTCGCGCGCATGGTTGGCGTCCGGGTCCGACATGGCCGGGTTCTCGCCCATGATGTACATGCCGCGCACCTCGCCCCGCTGGGCGGCATGCAGGATCTCGACCACGGTCAGGCCGGGCTGCGCATCGAGCGTGCCCGCGGCCAGGCCCCAGGCCGATTCGAAGCGCGCGCGTGCCGCCGCATCGGCCACCGGCTGGTAGTCGGGCAACATCATCGGGATCAGGCCCGCGTCACTCGCGCCCTGCACGTTGTTCTGCCCGCGCAGCGGGTGCAGCCCGGTGCCGGGGCGGCCGATCTGCCCGGTCATCAGCGACAGCGCGATCAGGCAGCGTGCGTTGTCGGTGCCGTGCACATGCTGGCTGATGCCCATGCCCCACAGGATCATCGAGGCGCGCGCGGTCGCGAACAATCGCGCCACCTCGCGCAAGGTGGCGGCTTCGATGCCGCAGATCGGCGCCATCGCCTCCGGGCTGTAGCCCACCAGGTTGCGGCGCAATGCCTCGAAGCCGAGCGTGCGCTGGTCGATGAAGGCCTGGTCCACCAGGCCTTCATCGACGATGGTGAACATCAGCGCGTTCAGCAAGGCCACGTCCGTGTCGGGCTTGAACTGCAGCATGCGGTGTGCCAGGCGCGACAGGTCCGAGCGGCGCGGGTCGCAGACGATGAGCTTGCTGCCGTTTTGCACGGCGTTCTTGATCCAGCTGGCCGCAACAGGATGGTTGACCGTCGGGTTGGCACCGATCAGCAGGATCACCTCGGCCTGGGTCACGTCCATCACCGGGTTCGACACCGCTCCCGAGCCGATGCCTTCGAGCAGCGCCACCACCGAGCTGGCATGGCACAGCCGCGTACAGTGGTCGACGTTGTTGCTGCGAAAGCCGGTGCGCACCAGCTTCTGCAACAGGTAGGCCTCTTCGTTGCTGCCCTTGGCCGAGCCGAAGCCGGCCAGCGACCTGGGGCCGTGCGTGTCACGAATGGCCTTCAAGGTGCCGCCGGCCGCGTCCAGCGCCTCGTCCCAGCTGGCTTCGCGGAACCAGTGCAGCGCGTCCTCGGGGGCCAGCGCCATGTCGCCGCGTTTTGGCGGTGCATCCGCGCGCCGGATCAGCGGTTTCGTCAGACGCTGCGGATGGTGGGCATAGTCAAAGCCGTAGCGGCCCTTGACACACAGCCGGCCGTGGTTGGCCGGGCCGTCGCGTCCTTCGACGCGCAGGATGTGGTTGTCCTGGACGTGGTAGGTGAGCTGGCAACCCACGCCGCAATAGGGGCAAAGCGAATCGACCTGCTTGTCGACCTGTTCGTCGGCCAGCGGCATGCCGGCGGCACGCGCCGGCATCAGCGCCGCGGGTCGTTCAACGTTCGCCAGGGCGCCCGTGGGGCAGGCCTGCACACACTCGCCGCAGGCCACGCAGGTGGACGCCCCCATGGCATCGTCCATGTCGAAGACGATCTTCGCCTGATCGCCGCGATAGGCCAGGCCGATGACATCGTTCACCTGCTCGTCGCGGCAGGCGCGCAGGCAGCGCGTGCACTGGATGCAGGCGTCCAGGTTGACGGCGATGGCCGGGTGCGACAGGTCGGCCGCCGGCGCCGCGCGTGCCGCGAAGCGCGGCTTGCCCAGGCCCAGCTTGCGCGCCCAATGCTCGAGCTCGTTGTCGCGCGTGTAGGCCTGCCCGGGCATGTCGGCCAGCAGCAGCTCCAGTACCAGCTTCTGCGACTTGCGCGCGCGCGAGCTGTCGCTGCGCACCACCATGCCCTGGCTCGGCGTGCGGCAGCACGATGCGGCCAGCACGCGCTCGCCGTCGATCTCGACCATGCAGGCACGGCAATTGCCTACCGCGTCCAGCCCTTCCTTGAAGCACAGCTGCGGCACCTCGATGCCCTGATCGCGTGCGATCTGCAACAGCGTGCGATCGGCCCGCGCGCTCAGCGTGCGGCCGTCGAGCATGAAGCTCACCATCGGTGCGTCCTGCTGTGCGCGCCGGCGCCGCGCCACCGGGTTCATGCCACCAGCTCCTGGGGGAAGTACTTCACGACACACTCGATCGGGTTCGGCGCGGCCTGGCCCAGGCCGCAGATCGAGGCGTCGCGCATCACCGTGCACAGGTCCTGCAGCAACGGCAGGTCCCACACGGGTTGGTCGAGCAGCGCGCTGGCCTTGGCCGTGCCGTTGCGGCAGGGCGTGCACTGGCCGCACGACTCGTGCTTGAAGAAATGCATCAGGTTGCGCGCCGCAGCGACCGCCGAATCCCGATCCGACAGGATGATGACACCGGCCGAACCGATGAAACAGCCGTGGGCCTGCAGCGTGTCGAAGTCGAGCGGAATCTGGTTCAGGCGTGCCGGAAGAATGCCGCCCGAGGCACCGCCGGGCAGATAGGCATAAAGGCGGTGGCCGTCGAGCATGCCGCCGCAGTGCTCGTCGATCAGCTGCTGCACGCTGATGCCGGCCGGCGCCAGCTTCACGCCGGGGCGCTTCACCCGGCCCGAGACCGAGAACGAGCGCAGGCCCTTGCGCCCCTGCAAGCCTTGCGACGCGAACCAGCTGGCGCCTTTTTCCAGGATGTCGCGCACCCAGTACAGGGTCTCGAAATTGTGCTGCAGCGTTGGCCGGCCGAACAGGCCGACCTGCGCCACATAGGGTGGGCGCAGCCGCGGCAGGCCGCGCTTGCCTTCGATGGATTCGATCATCGCCGACTCTTCGCCGCAGATGTAGGCCCCGGCGCCGCGGCGCAGCACCAGCTCGGGCATGCCCGGCATCGGCGGCGCACGGCGCAGGGCCTCGAGTTCGGCCTCGAGCATGACGCGGCAGGCGTGGTACTCATCGCGCAGGTACAGGTAGACGCGATCGATGCCCACGGCCCAGGCGGCGACGAGCACGCCTTCGAGAAAGCGATGCGGGTCACGCTCCAGATAGACCCGGTCCTTGAAGGTGCCTGGCTCGCCCTCGTCGATGTTCACCGCCATCAGCCGCGGCGCGGCCTCGCCCTTGACGATGCGCCACTTGCGGCCCGCAGGAAAACCCGCGCCGCCCAGGCCGCGCAGCCCGCTGTCCTCGAGCGTCGCCAACACCGATTCGACTGCGCGCCGGCCGTCCAGGCACTGGCGCAGCAGCGCGTAGCCGCCTGCCGCTTCATAAGCGGCTCGGCCCACGAAAGGCGCCGGCAGCGGCGCAATGGCGCGCGCGCGCACGGCCGCGCACACGGCGTCCAGGTCGGCACAGGGCAGCGCGTTCTGCCCCACCGCCACGGCCGGGGCTTGCTCGCAGCGGCCGATGCAGGGCGCCGCCAGCACACGCACGGCGTCGCCCAGCAGCGCGGGCAGCTGATCGAGCAGCCTGCGCGCACCGGCCATCGTGCACGACAGGCCTTCGCACACGCGCACCGTCAATGCAGGTGGCGCGGCCTGCCCTTCCTTGAGCACGTCGAAGTGGTGATAGAAGGTGGCGACTTCGAAGACCTCGGTCATCGACAGCCGCATCTCCTGCGCCAGCGCCGCCAGGTGCGCCGCCGACAGGTGGCCGTGCGCGTCCTGGATGCGGTGCAGGTGCTCGATCAGCTGATCCCTTTGCCGAGACGCGTCACCCAGCAAGCGCCGCACCTCGGCCAGCGCGACGGGCTCGACCCGACGCCCCTTCGGCGCCTGGCGTTTGCGCTGCCGCGCGAGCATCGGGGCTGAGATCGAGACCGGCGCGGTGGTCATGGCGCGGTGTCCGGCGTCGCAGCGTGGCCCCGCATCGGCTCAGATCACGTGCTCGGCACGCAGCACGGCGATCTGCTCGGCGCTGTAACCCAGCTGGGCCAGCACCTCTTCGGTGTGCTCGCCGAGCAGCGGCGAACGTGTCACCTCGGTGGCGCTGGCGGACATCTTGATCGGGTTGCCGACCGTCAGGTACTTGCCGCGTGTCGGGTGGTCGACCTCGACCACGGTGCCGGTGGCGCGCAGCGCGGGCTCTTCGGCGAGTTCCTTCATCGACAGGATCGGCCCGCACGGAATGTCGAACTTGTTCAGGATGTCCATGGCCTCGAACTTGGTCTTGCTCATGGTCCACTGCTCGATGCGCGCGAAGATCGGCTTCAGATGCAGCAGGCGCGCCGCCGGCTTGGCGTAGGCCGGGTCGGTGATCCAGCCTTCTTCGCCGATGACCTTGCAGATCGCCGGCCAGACTGCGGCCTGGGTGATGAAGTAGATGTAGGCGTTGGGGTCGGTCTCCCAGCCCTTGCACTTGAGGATCCAGCCCGGCTGGCCACCGCCCGAGGCATTGCCGGCGCGCGGCACGGCGTCGCCGAACTTGCCGTCGGGGTATTGCGGATACTCGGTCATCGTGCCGGTGCGCGCCAGGCGCTGCTGGTCGCGCAGCTTGACGCGGCACAGGTTCAGCACCGCGTCCTGCATCGGCGCCAGCACCTTTTGGCCAAGGCCGGTGCGGTTGCGCTGGTACAGCGCCGCGACGATGCCCAGCGCCAGGTGCACCCCGGTGCCGGAATCGCCGATCTGCGCACCGGTGACGATCGGCGGGCCGTCGTCGAAGCCGGTGGTCGAGGCCGCACCGCCGGCACACTGGGCCACGTTTTCATAGACCTTGCAGTCTTCGTACGGGCCGGGGCCGAAGCCCTTGACCGAGGCCACCACCATCTTCGGGTTGAGCTGCTGGATGCGCTCCCAGGTGAAGCCCATGCGGTCGAGCGCGCCGGGGGCGAAGTTCTCCACCAGCACGTCGCACTGCTGGATCAGCGTTTCCAGCACCTGCTTGCCCTTCGGGTTCTTGGTGTCGAGCGTGATCGATCGCTTGTTGTGGTTCAGCATCGTGAAGTACAGGCTGTCCACGCCGGGAATGTCGCGCAGCTGGCCACGCGTGGCGTCGCCCTCGCCAGCCTTTTCGACCTTGATCACGTCGGCCCCCAGCCAGGCCAGCAGCTGGGTGCAGGTGGGCCCGGATTGCACATGGGTGAAGTCGAGTATGCGAACGCCGTCCAATGCCTTGCTCATCGTCGAATGTCCTGGTCAGGTGGGTGGGGTTGAAAAACGCAAACGGGAGCCATCGTAGCCGGCCGCTGCCGCGCGCGGGTTCGCCAGCCTGGGCGCGGCGGCCATCAGCCGCACGACAGCTCAACCACCGCGCGGCGTCGGGACTTTCTTGCCCGACATCAGACGCAGCTGGTTGTCCACGGCACCGACGCCCGGCACGCCGGCCGCGACGATGCCTGCCTGCGCGTGCTCTTCGGCCGTGACGACGATGCCGCGCAGCACCAGCGCGCCGGCACTGGCCTCGAGCGTGATGTCGACTGCGTGCGTCGCGGGGTGTGCCTTCAGCGCCGCGCGCACATGCGCTTCGAGCGTCATGTCGTGCAGCTTGGCGCGTGAGGCCGCCGTCTCGGCGAACTCGGGCCGCTGCAGCATCTGCCGGATGGCCTGCACGCAGCTGTCCACGCTGAGGCGTTCGGTGTTCAGGATCATGTCGTAGAGCAGCGGGTCGCCCCAGGTCACGCCGAAACGCTGGTGCATGCGCGCGGCGTGCGCATGGTCGCTGCGCTGCACCTCGGCCTCGGCGAAGGCCTCGTCATCGATCTGCAGGTGTTCCATGACCCATTCGACACGCCGCGCCAGCGAACGCGTGACGCGCACGCACAGCACGTGCGGCACCGGGCGCAGCCAGCGTGTCGCACCCCAGCCGCGCAGCACCACGTTGCCCTGGTCGGCCAGCTCCAGCACCTCTTCGGCGGTGTACACCGCCACGCTGCGGTCGTCGGTGCGAAAGCGCTCCACCAGGCCGGCCTTGCCTTCGCGCAGCCGGCTGATCAGGCTGGTGGGCACGTGCATGCGCTCGGCCACGTGTTCGACCACCTCGTGGCGCATCACCGCCAGGTTCAGTTCCTGGGCGAGCTGCAACGCCACGTCCTTGGCGAGCGAGCCCATTTCATGGGTCATGGCAATGACTGGCATTCGTGCCTCCTCGGATTCAGCTCTCGGGCTCTTAGTCGACCGGGCGCTGTGCGGCGAATTGATCCACCTTGGGCGCACGCACCCTGGCGATCAGTTTGCCGATCAGCGGCCAGCACAGCATAAGCAGCGCCAGCGTGGTGATGCTGCCCACCAGCGGGTTCGACCACATGATCATCAGGTCGCCCTGCGAGGACAGCATCGACTGGCGAAACGCGTCCTCGGCCTTGTCGCCCAGCACCAGCGCCAGCACCATCGGTGCGAGCGGGTAGTCGAGCTTCTTGAAGACATAGCCGATGACGCCGAAGCCGAGCATGAGCCACACGTCGAGCATGGCGCTGTGCACGGTGTAGGCGCCGATGGCGCAGATGACGATGATCACCGGCGCGATGATCGAGAACGGGATGCGCAGGATCGACGCGAACAGCGGCACCGTCGTCAGCACCACGATCAGCCCGACCAGGTTGCCCAGGTACATGCTGGCGATCAGCCCCCAGACGAAGTCCTTCTGCTCGACGAAGAGCAGCGGGCCCGGCTGCAGCCCCCAGATGAGCAGCCCGCCGAGCAGCACCGCCGCGGTCGGCGAGCCCGGGATGCCCAGGGCCAGCATCGGCAGCAGCGCGCTGGTGCCTGCGGCGTGGGCCGCCGTCTCGGGGGCGATCACGCCCTCGATCTGGCCGGTGCCGAACTTGTCGCCGTCCTTCGACATCTTCTTCGCCAGGCCATAGCTCATGAACGAGGCCGGCGTGGCACCGCCCGGCGTGATGCCCATCCAGATGCCCACCAGCGAGCTGCGCACCGAGGTCAGCCAGTACCTGGGCAGCAGCTTCCAGGTCTGCAGCACCACCTTGGGGTCGATGCGGGCCTTCTTGCCCTTGAATTCCAGGCCCTCCTCCATCGACAGCAGGATCTCGCCGATGCCGAACAGGCCGATCACGGCAATCAGGAAATCGAAGCCGCGCATCAGCTCGGTGGAGCCGAAGGTCAGGCGCAGTTGTCCGGTGACGGTGTCCATGCCCACCGCCGCCAGCGCGAAGCCCAGCGCCATGGCCACCAGGATCTTCAGCGGCGACCCCTTGCCCATGCCGACGAAGCTGCAGAAGGTGAGCAGATAGACGGCAAAGAACTCCGGCGAGCCGAACTTGAGCGCGAACTTCGCCACCAGCGGTGCCAGGAAGGTGATCATCAGCACGGCCAGAAAGGCGCCGATGAACGACGAGGTGAAGGCCGCCGTCAATGCCGCGCCGGCGTGGCCCTGCTGCGCCATCGGATAGCCGTCGAAGGTGGTGGCCACCGACCAGGGCTCGCCCGGGATGTTGAACAGGATGGAGGTAATGGCCCCGCCGAACAACGCCCCCCAGTAGATGCACGACAGCATGATGATGGCCGAGGTGGGCGGCATGGTGAAGGTCAGCGGCAGCAGGATCGCCACGCCGTTGGCGCCACCCAGCCCCGGCAGCACGCCGATGAGCACGCCCAGGATAATGCCGATGAACATCAGCCCGATGTTCACCGGGGTCAGCACGACGGCAAAGCCGCCCATCAAGGCATTGATCTCGTTCATCTCAATAGCCGATGAAGCCGGTGGGGTCGAGCGAGCCCTTGAACAGCGGCACCTTGAACCAGACCTCGAACATCATGAAGAAGACGACACTCGCGCCCAGGCCCACGGCCAGAGACCGAATCCAGGGGTACTTGCCCAGCAGCACCATGAACAGCGTGATGTACAGCGCCGAGGCGACATAGATGCCGATGAACTGGATCACCAGCACGTACAGCACCGCCGGCAGCAGCACCTGCAGCACGCGGCGCAGGCTGACGCGGTCGACGAAGATGTCGGTGTTGCGGTGGCGCGCGCGCAGCGTCTGCAGCAGGATGCCCAGGCTCGCGAAACACAGCACCAGGCCGATGTAGAACGGAAAGTAGCCGGCACCGGGCCCGTCGTCGGTCCAGCGCGCGCCCAGACGCCAGCTCTCGATGGCCGTCACCAGGCCCACCACCAGCACGACGATCGCGACGAGGGCTTCGACC
Organism: Rubrivivax sp.; assembly: GCA_035633375.1. Taxonomy (GTDB): domain Bacteria; phylum Pseudomonadota; class Gammaproteobacteria; order Burkholderiales; family Burkholderiaceae_C; genus Rubrivivax. The sequence continues at coordinate 1,838 of DASQFA010000586.1, read as the reverse complement.
TGCGTGTTGCGGATGCCGTCGGCGGGCGGCGGCTCGGAGGGATCGCTCATGCGGATGCTCGAAGATCGGTGGGTTGGCGGTGTGCGAATGCCGCGCCCGGTGCGGCGGCGACAGCTACCGGCGGCGATCCGGTGGCGCCACCGCCTCAGGTCACTTGGCCAGGAAGCCGGCTTCGGTCATGAGCCCGCGATGGTTCTTCTCGGCGCCCTCGATCCACTTGACGAAGTCGGAGCCGACCATGAAGGACTGGTTGAATGCGCCCTTTTCCATGTACTCCTTCCATTCCGGCGTGGCCCTCACCTTCTTCAGCAGATCCACGTAGAAGGCCTGCTGCTCGGGTGTCACGCCCGGCGCCATGAAGATGCCGCGCAGCATGACATAGTCGGCGGGCACGCCGGCTTCCTTGCAGGTGGGGATGTCGTTCCAGGCCTGCGTGTCGGTGACCTTGGTCTTGTAGGGCATGCGCTCGTCGTCGAACACGCACAACGGGCGCAGGCTGCCGGCGCGCCACTGCGCCACCGCCTCGATCGGGTTGTTGACGGTGGAATCGACATGCTTGCCCACCAGTTGCACCGCCACGTCGCCGCCGCCCTTGAACGGGATGTAGATGAACTTGGTGCCGGTGGCCTTTTCCAGGCCGACGGTGAGGATCTGGTCCTCCTGCTTCGAGCCCGTGCCGGCCATCTTGAACTTGCTCGGCCCCGCCGCCTTGGCCGCGGCAATGTACTCGGTGGCGGTCTTGTACGGCGCTTCCGCGTTGACCCACAGCACGAACTGGTCCAGCGCCAGCATCGCCACCGGGGTCAGGTCCTTCCAGTTGAAGGGCACGCCGGTGGCCATCGGCGTGGTGAACAGGTTGGACAGCGTGATGACGATCTTGTGCGGATCGCCCTTGGCCTCCTTCATGGCCAGAAAGCCCTCGGCACCGGCGCCGCCGGACTTGTTGACGACGATCATCGGCTGTTTCATCAGGTTGTGCTTGATGACGATGCCCTGGATCATTCGCGCCATCTGGTCGGCGCCGCCGCCGGTGCCGGCCGGCACGACGAACTCGACCGGCTTGCTGGGCTCCCAGGCCCACGCCGGCATGGCCAGCGCGGTGCTCGCAGCCAACAAAGCAACCGCACCACGGGCAGCCAAGGCGGATAACGACTTCATCATCGGGTTCACTCCAGGTTCAAGGGGGACGGGGCAAGACGGTCGAGCTGGACCGCAAGACTATAGTTTCAGCTCGCCCAAGCCTATTGGGGCCGACCCGGCCGCCGGCGGCGCGATCACGCTGCTGGGGCCTGCGCAACGGCCGTCTGCGCCATGCATGCGCGCCAGCCTTCTAGAATCAAACTCGCCACAAACTGGCCCGCCAGATGTCAGAAGGTTCTGCAGGCTCGAGATCGAAGCGCCCATCCACCCCGGGCGCAAGCCAGCCGTCCGGCGCCGCGACGCACACCGCCTCGGATGCAATGACCGCCACCCCCGCCACGCGGGGGCCGCTGCGCCGCTTCACGCTGTTTGGCGTGGCCGGCGTGGTGCTGGCGCTGGCGCTGGCCGCGGTGGCGCTGGTGCACGTGCGGCAGCACCGGCTGCTGGAGCAGGCGGTGGTGTCCCGCAACGACCCTGTCGTGCTCAGCCTGCACCAGGTGGAAACCGAATACCTGCGCCTGCGCGAACAATTCCAACGTGCGCTCAACCAAGAGTTAGCCTTCGACCGCGAGGCGTTGCAGTCGCGTTACGACACCTGGGTCAGCCGCGTCGGCCTGCTGGACAGCGAACCCTCCGTTCGACGGGTGGTCGGCAACGCCCATCACCAGCAACCCCTGGCGCTGATGAAGGCCTTCATC
>DASQFA010000585.1:0-1767 GCA_035633375.1 Rubrivivax sp. | reverse complement strand
CGTGCAAGGCGCAGCCGTGGCCGAGAGCAACTTCACCGGCAGCGGCATCGGCGGCGGCGGTCCCTGGGTCCGGTACCGCGCGGATATCCTGAACCGCCTGAGCCTGGGCACTGGCTCGTTCGTGCGTGTACCCGGCAGCTGGAGGGATTTCCCGTGAGCGGCGCCGCGTGCCGCTCGGCCGCCTGGGGCCACGTCGGCCGAAAGGCACAGCGCGGCGTGTCGCTGGTCGAAGCCATCGTGGCGATGGCCGTGATGGCCTTCGGCATGATGGCCATCGTCGGGTTGCAGACCACGCTGCGCGCGAACTCCGATGTCGCCAAGCAGCGCTCCGAGGCGGTGCGCATCGCCGAGGAAGCGATCGAGGCCGCGCGCGCGTTTTCTCTGATGGCGGGCTACAACAACATCGGCGACCTGGTGGTCGACCCCGTGCCGCTCGATCAAGCCACCACCAATGCGGTTTACAAGCTGACGCGAACTGTGGTCGACACCATGCCGGGCATGAAGTCGATCCAGGTCGAAGTGACCTGGGTCGACCGCACCGGCCAGCCACAAAGCGTGATGCTGAACAGCGTCATTGCCGGCATCGAGCCGGCCCTGTCCGGCATCCTGTCGCTGCAGCCCGCCAGCGTGCCCGTGCGCCAGCCGCTGGGCCGCAACCCGAGTGTGCCCGCGCTGGCGATCCCCTTGGGCGGCGACAAGAGCGCCTACCGGCCACCCGGCGCCCCCGACACCGTGGTCTGGGTGTTCGACAACCTGACCGGCGTCATCACCAGCGTGTGCACCTTCCCGGGCACCGATGTGTCGCAGCTGGTTCCTGCCGACAACTGTTTCGAGGAGCCTTCCTACCTGATCAGCGGCTTCGTGCGCTTCTCCCTCGGGCCGTCACCGGATGCCGAAACACCCACCGGCGAACAAATTCCCCTGGGCATGTACGCCGTCGCCATCGGCGTCGAGTTCGCCGACGGCGAGTGTTTCCCCGCGCCGGTGCAGGCGGACCCGCCGCTGACCTACACCTCCTATGTCTGCCGCGTGCCGCAAAGTGCCGACGCCACCTGGACCGGAAGCATCCTGCTGGGCCCGCCGCTGGACCTGGCCTTGTACGACGTGTGCCGCTATTCCAATGGCCAGCCCGGCAACATCAACCATCCGCGCGTCTACACCGGCCTGGACCGTTCGCTGACCGAGCAGAACATGCTCGTCGTCGACCAGGACGTGGCCTGCCCCTCAGGCACGCGACGGCTGCAACCGCCGAGCCTGTTGCCCCCGCCGCCACCGCCCGCCTGAGCCCTGGGTCGCTAGACTGGCGCCATGCCGCTCAGCGACACCGACCGCACCCGCCTGGGCGAAGCCCTGGCACTGGCCCAGGGCGCCATCGGCCTGAGCGAGCCCAACCCGCGCGTCGGCTGCGTCATCGCGGCGCAAGACGGGCGCACCTTGGCCACCGGCTTTACCCAGCAGGCGGGTGGGCCGCATGCCGAAGCCGCGGCGCTGGCCGCGGCGCGCGCGGCCGGCCACGCATTGCGCGGCGCCAGCGCCTGGGTCAGCCTCGAGCCCTGCGCCCACCATGGCCGCACGCCGCCGTGCTGCCACGCGCTGATCGACGCCGGCATCGCGCGCGTGGTGGTGGCGGTGGCCGACCCGAACCCCCTGGTCGGCGGCGAAGGCATCGCGCGGCTGCGCGCCGCCGGCGTGACGGTGGACCTGGCCGAAGGTGATCTGGCGCAGGCCGCGCGCGAGCTGAACATCGGTTTCTTCTCGCGCATGCAG
>DASQFA010000584.1:0-3603 GCA_035633375.1 Rubrivivax sp. | reverse complement strand
TGAAGTGCCCCATAGTTTTCGGTCCACAGGGGCTGCAACTGGCCGGGACCGGGTTTCCCTGGGGGTCGCCGCAAGCTGAATTTGGCAGGCAAGGCCATCGGGCCGAAGGTCAACTTCCTCGCACCGCCTCGTACTCACACTGGCGGCCAGGTGCCGTCGTTCGGAGCGGCAACCTGAACTACCGCTTCAGACTGGGTACGGTCATTCGACTGTTCGATCTGCCCACTCCAGAGCGGTCGTTGAAGATACAGGTTGACGGTCGGCAATGTGGCAATGAAATCGACGGGCGGGACACCCGCTTGCGGCCATCAGCCGACATTCACTTCCGGCCGGTTCAGGGTGGGCTGATACTCATGGCAGCCTGCCCATGACGGCCTTGCATCGAGAGGAGTACGCGCACTTGCCAGCCGCAGCCCAGGGCTACGGAGCGATCAGCGCTCCACGGCCCCGGCCTCGGGCCAAGGTCACAAGTCGCGCAAGAAATCGATCAGCAACGCGTTCACCTCGGCCGCGCGCTCGCGCTGCACCCAGTGCCCCGCGCCGGCCAGGACATGGCTGCCGCGCAGACCGGGCAGACTGCGATCGAAGCGGGCCACGGCGGCGGCAGAGGCCGGGAACTTCATGACGTCGTCACGGTCGCCGGCGATGAACAGCGATGGCTGGCGAATGGGCGCGCCGCGCCACGGCGCCAGCAGTTCCGGCCCCGAGCGAAGGGCGCGGTACCAGTTCAGCCCGCCACGAAAGCCGGTGCGCTGGAACTCGCTGGTCGCATAGGCCAGGTCATCGGCGTCCACCCACGCCGGCAGGGCCGCCGGATCCTCGGTGTGTTGCAGAAAGCCCGTGCCGGGCTTCAGCACCGTGGCCACGCCGCCCCGGCCGTCGCCCGACAGGCTGTAGGTGATGCGGCGCAGGCTGGCCGCGACATCGGCCTCGAGCTCCGCCTCGGCCACGCCGGGCGTTTGGAAATGCTGCATGTAGAAGGTCGTGATGCCCTGGCTCTCGAGCGCCGTGAGCAGGTCCACCGGCCCGGGCGGCGAATAGGGCACACTCAGCCCGGCCACGGCGCGAAAGACATCCGGGCGCAGCAGCGCTGCGTGCCAGGCCGCGGGCGCGCCCCAGTCGTGGCCGACCACGACGGCCTGCTGCTCGCCCAGCGCCTGCACCAGCGCCACCAGGTCGCCCACGTGGTGCAGCATCGTGTACTGCGCGGGGTCGGGCGGCGCATCGGTGCCGCCATAGCCGCGCATGTCGGGCGCCGCGGCCCGGAAGCCCGCCGCCGCCAGCGCTGCCATCTGCGCGCGCCACGAGCACCAGAGCTCAGGGAAGCCATGGCACAGCAGCACCAGTGGCCCGCTGCCCTGCGTGGCGACGCGCATGCGCAGTGCGCCAGCCTGCAGCGTCTGAACCGCGGGCCCCGCACTCACGACGGCATCGCCAGCAACGCCGGCAGACGTGCAGCGGCCTCGCCGGCCTTCGCGCCTGTCTGGTGCAGCAGCGCCATGCGCGCGCTGTCTTCGGGCGAGACGTCTCGCGCCATCACGGCCTGGCCGTTCAGGCGGCACTTCATCAACCAGGCGTTCAGCGCCGGGTGCTGGCGCCAGCGCGCCGCGTTGGCCAGCGAGGCTGCCCACATGCGGATCCAGTCTCGCGGCACCTCGGGGCTGGGCACGACGGCGCACAGCGCGTTGCGCGCGGCATCGTCCTCGACATGGCTCTCGACGAAGGCGATCAGCGCGGCGCTGAACAGCGGCTGGCAGAAGCGCACCATGAACAGGTTGATGCGCACGCCATCGAACACCGGCAGCCCCGGCAGCGGCTGGATCGCGCTGGCGCTGCAGTCGACGTACAGCGTGTCGGGGTTCGCCGGCAAGGCCCCCTGGTCGAGCACGATGCGCGTCGACTCGATGGCGCGCAATCGGCCCAGGCGGACCACATCGGCAATACCGCGCAGCAAGTCAAGTTCGTCGCGCGAGACCGTGCAGCAGCGGTAGGTCGTGGGCTCGACCTTTGGATCCAGCCGCAACAGCGCACCTTTGGCCTCGAGTCGCGCGAACAAGTCTGCAGGCGTTGCCGCTTCGACGATGGCGCCGAACTGATCCAGCGAGTAGCCCATGTTGCGCTCGAAGTTTTCCAGGCCCGGCTGGAAGTTCGCACGGTCCAGGAACCAGGCGTCGCGCGGCATGATCCAGCGGATGCGCGAGGGCGCTACACCATGCGCCAGCAGCCACAGGCAGGCGTCGATGCCGGTCTTGCCCGACCCGACGACGGTGTAGTGGGCGTAGGGCCGGCCCAGCCCGGCCAACTCGTTGATCGGGATGCAGTCCACGCCGGGCGCCACCGTGTAGCGCGGCGCGTGGGTCGCCGGCACCTCGGTGCGTGCATGCGTGCCGTCGACCACCTTGCGTCGCACCTGCACCGTCTGCACTTCGCCATTCACCACCGATGCGAGCCGGTGCGTGCCGTCCGCACCGGCCTGGTAGTCGGTCATCGGCAGCCAGCGCACTCGCCCCGATGGCAGGAAGCGCTGCTGCATCACCTGATCGAAGTGCGCTAGCACCTCGGCGCCCGAGGCCATGCTGTACAGGCCGGCGTTCAGGCCGACCTTGTCCTTCTCGCCGCTGGCCAGCTCGCGCGAGGCCACGCCGTACCAAGCCGAGGGCTGGTGCACGCGCACCCACGGGTAGGCGTGGTTCCAGTGCCCGCCGGGGCGGTGCAGGCGGTCCACCATCAGGACCGTGGCGTCGGGCTGTTCGTCAAGCAACGTGTCGACAAAGGCCATCGCCGTGGCGCCGGTGCCGATGACAAGGTAGTCGGTTTCGAGCGGCGTGTTCTGCATGGTGCGATCGGCGCCTGACGCGCATGATACAAAAGCAAACATGTTTCCACGCCTGGCGCGGCCCGGCTATCCGGGTGAACGACAACCACAGGGAGCGCCATCGGAGAGCGATGCGCTTCCAGCCGCGAGCGCTGGGTCGGCCATGGCCGGCCCAGGGGGTGGGGGTCAGATCGGTGAGATTGCTGAGCTGCGGCAGCAGGTATTCGGTGACGTGTCCCTCGAGTTGATGCAGCGGCCTGCCGCGCAAGTCGCGGGCATCCCGAGTTGGTCCCAAGATGCCCGCGTGAGCAACCGCTTTGCGGCAACCAATCTTCGCAGTTGGCCGCCCGGTGTGGGTTGGACCGCGACAGCCCACTGCTCGAACTCACAGCCGGATTGCTGACAGCCAGGTTGACTGGCCAGACAGCCGCCGCTCATGGCTGCCGGGGGCCGGCCAGGAGAAGTCGTTCCTGACCGACCGCTGCCGGACAGGATCTCCTCCCTGACCGGAGCCGCAGCAGCGGCCCGACTGCACGTTCACCGCGCGCGAAAGCAGGACCGGGTGGCAACCAGCGGCAGAGCGAAGGCCAGGCCGAACACCGTGTTGAGGACGGCGTTGGGCCATAGCCCCGTCCACAGCGACACGGTAGTGTCTGGCACGAACCAGCCCACCAGTGAGATCACGAAGAGATCCCAGCCGTGACGTTCGCCGCGGTGGAAGGGGCCGTGCAAGGTCAACCACAGGGCCAATCCCCAGCCCACCATGACAGAGCCCATGACACCGTGTG
>DASQFA010000583.1:0-4654 GCA_035633375.1 Rubrivivax sp. | reverse complement strand
TAGTGGCTGCCGAGCACGCCGCCGGTCAGGTCGCCGATGTAGCCCGCGCCCAGGGCCTCGATCAGGCCCAGCAGCACACCGCCGACCATGGCCCCGGCGAGGTTGCCGATGCCGCCGAACACCGCCGCGGTAAAGGCCTTCAAGCCGGGCAGCAGGCCCATGGTGTGCTGGGCCGAGCCGTAGTTGGCGGCGTACATCACGCCGGCCAGGGCAGCCAGCGCCGCACCGATGATGAAGGTGGCCGAGATCACGGTATCGGGCCGCACCCCCATCAGGCCGGCGACACGCGGGTTCTCGGCCGTGGCGCGCATGGCGCGGCCGAGCTTGGTGCGGTTGACCAGCCACATCAGCGCGGCCAGGGTGATGGCGGTGGTCACCAGGATCAGGATCTGCACGGTGTTGATGACCGCACCGCCGATGTGGAAGGGCTCGCTGGGCAACAGGATCGGGTAGGACTTGACGGTGGGCTTCCAGATGATCATGGCCAGGGTCTGCAGCAGCAGGCTCACGCCCATGGCGGTGATCAGCGGTGCCAGCCTCGGGGCATTGCGCAGCGGTCGGTAGGCGATCTTCTCGATCGAGTAGTTCAGCACGCTGCACACCACGATGGCTGCAATCGCCGAAATCAACATCAGCAGCCAGCCCGGCAGGCCCAGCCCGGCCATCAAGGTGACCACGGTCCAGCTGACGAGCGCACCCACCATCAGCACCTCGCCATGGGCGAAGTTGATGAGGTTGATGATGCCGTAGACCATCGTGTAGCCCAGTGCGATCAGCGCGTACATGCTGCCGAGAACCAGACCATTGATGATCTGCTGGATGAAGGTATCCATCGAAGGTTCTCCTGTAGTCGCCACGCTGGGGCTGATTGCAGATGCGGTCCTTGCATGGACCGTGCCGTGCCAGCTCGGGGCAATTTCATTCTAGGGTCGCAGCGCCGAGGCCCGGCCACGGGCTTTCCCGCTTGGCAGGCGCGCTTTGACACCCTCGCACCGCTCAGCGCGGCTTTTCGGCCTGGGCGTTCAGGGCCCGCAGTTCCGCCAGGCGCTCGGCGATGCGCAGCTCCAGCCCGCGCGGCACCGGCTCGTAGAAGCGCGTTTGCGGCAGGCCTTCGGGCAGGTAGGTTTCGCCTGGCGCAAAAGCGCCGGCTTCATCGTGCGCATAGCGGTAGCCCTGGCCATGGCCGAGTTGCTTCATCAGCCGCGTGGGTGCGTTGCGCAGGTGCGTGGGCACCGCGCGGGTGCCATCGCTGCGCACCAACTCGCGCACCGCGCCCCAGGCGGCATACACCGCGTTCGACTTCGGCGCCATCGCCAGATAGACGGTGGCCTGCGCCAGCGCCAGTTCACCTTCGGGCGAACCGAGCCGTTCATAGACCTCGGCCGCATCCACCGCCAGGTGCAGCGCGCGTGGATCGGCCAGGCCGATATCCTCGCTGGCCATGCGCAGCAGCCGCCGCGCCACATAGCGCGGATCGACGCCGCCGTCGAGCATGCGCGCCAGCCAGTACAGCGCGGCATCCGGGTCGGAACCGCGCACCGACTTGTGCAGCGCCGAGATGGTGTCGTAGAAGGAATCTCCGCTCTTGTCGTAGCGGCGCAGCTGTTCACCCAGCGCCTGCTCGAGCAGGGCCTCGTCGATCTGCGTCACCGCGCTGTCGCTTGCCGCCAGGTTGACGACGTTCTCGAAGGCATTCAGCAAGCGCCGCGCATCGCCGTCGGCATGCGCCATCAGGCGCTGGCGTGCCGCGTCGTTCACAGGAACGGCGCCGAGCAGCGCCTGCGCGCGTTGCAGCAGCAGGCTCAGGTCCTCGCTGCGCAGTGGCTTGAGCACGTGCACGGTGGCGCGCGACAGCAGCGCCGAGTTGACCTCGAAGGACGGGTTTTCGGTGGTCGCGCCGATGAAGGTGAACAGGCCCGACTCCACATGCGGCAGGAAGGCGTCCTGCTGCGCCTTGTTGAAGCGGTGCACCTCGTCGACGAAGACCACGGTGGCGCGGCCTGCGCGGCGGGCGGACTGGGCGCGGTCGACCGCGTCGCGGATGTCCTTCACCCCCGCCAGCACCGCCGACAGCACGATGAAGTCCGCCTCCACCGCACCGGCCATCAGCCGCGCCAGCGTCGTCTTGCCCACGCCCGGCGGGCCCCACAGGATCATCGAATGCAGGTGCGCCGAGTCGAAGGCCACGCGCAACGGCCGGCCCGCGCCCAGCAGGTGCGACTGGCCTGCCACCTCGTCCAGCGTGCGCGGGCGCATGCGCTCGGCCAGGGGTACGGCGGCATTGGCCAGGGATGTCGCCTCGACCCCGGTGGCCGGGGCGGCGTCGGCGTCGAACAGCGGTTCCTGCGCGTCCATGCGCTAATTGTCGCCGCGCATTGCGTCGGCCGCCGCTACTGCTCGATCGCTACTGCTCGATCACGTCGGCGCCGGGCGGCGGCACGAAACGAAAGCTCTGCTCGGGGATGGCGGCATTGGCCGCGTACTGGCTGAACTGCAGCACCGAACGCTGGCCGAAGCTGTCCAGGATGTCCACCACAGCCAGCTCACGCCCGCGAAAGCCGATGCGCATCGACTGGAAGGCGCCATCCTTCTGCCGCGGCGTGGCCTGCACCCAGTCGATGCCGTCCTTGGACGGTTGCGCGACGAGCTCGAAGTCCTTGTCCAGCGACGCACCGGCGAGCAGCGCCGCCGGCGTGGCGCCCAGCGCCTGCGTCAGCTTGCGCACGCTGACCTGGTTCAGGTCGGCGTCGTAGATCCAGACCTTTTGCCCATCGGAGACGATGAGTTGCTCGAAGGGTTTGGCATAGCTGAAGCGAAAGCGGTTGGGCCGCGCGAACTCAAAGCTGCCGCTGGAGCTGCGCTTCTTCACGCCATCGGCCGAGCTCACCGTCTGCGTGAAGCTGGCGCGACCGGACTTCACATCGCGCACGAACTCGCGCAATGTGTCCAACGCATCGGCGTGCGCCGCGAGGGCAGCACACAGCAACACAGCACCTAGCAGGAAGGCTCTCATGGGCTGAGCCGGGCATAGGCAAGCAGTTGCGAACAGTCTTCCATGTCCTGCGCGTTCACACATCGCGCTTGGGAATGATGATGTCGCGGTTGCCGTTGGTGCCCATCGCCGACACCAGCCCCGACTGCTCCATCTGCTCGAGCAGCCGCGCGGCCCGGTTGTAGCCGATGCGCAGATGGCGCTGCACCAGCGAGATCGACGCGCGCCGGTGCTCCAGCACGATGGCCACGGCCTGGTCGTACATCGGGTCGCTCTCACCACCGGCACTGCCTTCGCCCGGCGCGCCGGCTTCCGTCTCGCCGTCGAGCACACCGCCTTCGAGCAGGCCTTCGATGTAGTTCGGCTCGCCCTGGCTGCGCAGGTATTCGACCACGCGGTGCACCTCCTCGTCGCTGACGAAGGCGCCATGCACGCGCACCGGCAGGCCGCTGCCCGAGGCCATGTAGAGCATGTCGCCCTGGCCGAGCAAGGCTTCGGCACCCATCTGGTCGAGGATCGTGCGGCTGTCGATCTTGCTGCTGACCTGGAAGCTCAGGCGCGTGGGAATGTTGGCCTTGATCAGGCCGGTGATCACATCCACGCTCGGCCGCTGCGTGGCCAGCACCAGGTGGATGCCGCAGGCGCGCGCCTTTTGCGCCAGGCGCGCGATCAGCTCCTCGATCTTCTTGCCCACCACCATCATCAGGTCGGCGAGTTCGTCGATCAGTACCACGATGTTCGGCAGCCGCTCCAGCGGCTCGGGCGTCTCAGGTGTCAAGCTGAAAGGGTTGGGCAGCTGCTCGCCACGTTCGGCGCTTTCCGCGATCTTCTTGTTGTAGCCGGCCAGGTTGCGCACGCCGAGCCGGCTCATCAGCTTGTAGCGCCGCTCCATCTCGCCGACGCACCAGTTCAGCGCGTTGGCCGCCTGCTTCATGTCGATGACCACCGGACACAGCAGATGCGGGATGCCTTCGTAGACGCTCAGCTCGAGCATCTTCGGGTCGATCAGGATCAGCCGCACGTCGCGCGCCTCGGCCTTGTAAAGCAGGCTCAGGATCATCGCGTTGATGCCCACCGACTTGCCCGCGCCGGTGGTGCCGGCCACCAGGCAGTGCGGCATCTTGCCCAAATCGGCCACCACCGGATTGCCGACAATGTCCTTGCCCAAGGCAATGGTCAGCATCGAGGTGGCGTCGTTGTAGACCTGCGAGCCCAGGATCTCGGCCAGGCGGATGGTCTGCCGGCGCGCGTTGGGCAGTTCCAGCGCCATGTAGTTCTTGCCGGGAATGGTCTCGACCACGCGAATGCTGACCAGCGACAGCGAGCGCGCCAGGTCCTTGGCCAGGTTGAGCACCTGCGCGCCCTTCACGCCGGTGGCCGGCTCGATCTCGTAGCGCGTGATCACCGGCCCCGGCGACGCGGCAACGACGCGCACCTCGACGCCGAAATCCTTCAGCTTCTTCTCGATCATGCGCGAGGTCATCTCCAGCGTGTCGGGTGTCACGCTCTCGCCGCGGCCGGGCGCGGCGTCGAGCAGGTCGACCTGCGGCAGCTTGGTGTCGGACAGTTCGGCGAAGAGGGGCTTCTGGCGCTCCTTGACGACGCGGCTGGACTTCGGGATGTCGACCACCGGCGGCTCGATGACGATAGGCAGGTGCTCGT
>DASQFA010000582.1:0-1660 GCA_035633375.1 Rubrivivax sp. | reverse complement strand
GCGCATCGTGCCGACGCTGGTCGAAGCGCTGGACGGCATCCAGCACGTCTGCGCCACGGCCATGACGCCGCGCGACTTCGGCCCGCCGACGCATGCGCCGCGCCAGCATTTCCTGGCCCTGGGCGGCAGCGCGCTGCGCGTGGCCTTCGTCTTCGGCGGCGAGCGCTTTGGCATGAGCAACGAGGACGTCTACCGTTGCCATGCCTGCCTGAGCATCCCCACCGATGCACGCTACGGCTCGCTCAACCTGGCGCAGGCGGTGCAGCTCATCGCCTATGAATGGCGTCTGGCGCTGGGCGGCTTCGAGGTCGCGCCGCGCACGGCCGATGCCGCCTTGGCCGATGCGCCCGCCGTGCAGGGCGCTCTAGAGCATTGGCAGGACGCGCTGCTGCAACTGGGTTATCTGGACCCGGCCGCGCCGAAGAAGCTCATGCCGCGCCTGCAGCAGTTGCTGAACCGCGCGCAGCTGACCGAGGACGAAGTGCACATCCTGCGCGGCATCGCACGGGCGATTCAGCAGCGCCACTGAGCCCTGGCAAAGGCCGTCCTCGCGGGCGTGCTGTGCCTGGCGAAGGCACGCCCCCTGTGCAAGTCTGGCCGCGCCCGCAGCGGCCTCAGATCACCCCATCCTGCGTCATCGTGGCAACGATCAGCTGAACGAACTGGTCGATCAGCTGCGGCACCGAGTTGTAGCTGGTGGAAGTGGTGGTCGCAGCCGACCACAGCACGTTGGCGTCGCTGGCATCGAAGACGCGCGTATCGGCGTGCACGTTCTGCGTCGTCGTCACCTGCGGCGGAATCGAGCTGGCCCACATGGCGTTGTGGTAGCCGGCGAAGCCGCCCCAGCCGGGGCCCCAGCCGCCGCCCCAGCCCCAGCCCGGCCCCCAGCCTGGGCCCATGACCATGCCCGGCGAGACGTTCACCTGGGTGCTGACATTGATGATGCGCGTGACCATCGCATGCGTCACACCGGCCTCGGCAACGGCGCGGCGCAAGCGATCTTCGGCGACGGGGCCTTCTTCCGGGATGAACTTGTAGGACTGCACCGCCTTCAGGCCGGCGGCGCTAAGCGCTGCGACCATGCGGTCTTCGAAGATGCGCCGGTTGGTCGAGTCGGGTACAGCGGACATGACCATCACATGGCGCACCGTGCGCTGGCCGGCGTACTGCGGGTTCACCCACTGCGCATCCAGCCGGGTCGAGGGTGTGGCACAGGCCGTCAGCGCCAGGGCAGTGGCCGCCGCTACGAGGTAAGTAAACAGGCGCTTGATCATGCTCAGCCTTTCGGACGCCGGGCCGCACACGCACGGCGGCCCCTGGGCGCTAGGGTAGCGCATGGCGGCCCGGGCAAGCGGCCGCTGATGCCAGTCCCTGATGCCAGCCGGTGCAAGCACCCCGGCGCCCCGGCGCCAGCCGGCATACACTTTAGGCGCACCCACCTGAAGAGACCCCAATGTTCAGCCGCCTGCGTGAAGACATTGCCTGCATCCTCGAGCGCGACCCCGCGGCGCGCTCGACGTGGGAGGTGCTGACCTGCTATCCCGGCTTGCACGCGCTGGTGCTGCACCGCTGGGCGCATGCCTGCTGGATGCACGGCCTGCGCTGGCTCGGGCGCTTCATCTCGCATGGGGCGCGCTTTCTCACCGGCATCGAGATTCAC
>DASQFA010000581.1:0-2655 GCA_035633375.1 Rubrivivax sp. | reverse complement strand
GCGCGTAGCCGAGCACCGCCTTGACTTCCAGAAACTCGGCGAAGGCATGGTCGCCCCACTCGCGCCCGTTGCCCGACTGCTTGAAGCCACCGAAGGGCGCCATCAGGTCGGTGGCAGCGCTGTTGATGTTGACCTGCCCGGCGCGCAGCTTCGACGCCACCTTGCGCATGGCCTCGACGTCGGTGCCCGAGACATAGGCTGCCAGGCCGTAGGGCGTGTCGTTGGCAATGGCCAGCGCCTCGTCCACCGTGTCGTAGCCGATGATCGTCAGCACCGGGCCGAAGATCTCTTCGCGCGCGATGGTGGCGCTGTTTTTCACCGGGCCCAGCACCGTGGGCTTGACGTAGTAACCCGTCTCCAGCCCGGCCGGCTTGCCGGGGCCGCCAGCCACCACATTGGCGCCTTCTTCGATGCCCTTGTGGATGAGGGTCTGGATCTTGTCCCACTGCGTGGCCGAGATCACCGGGCCGAGCGCGGCGCCGCTGTCGGGCGCGCCTACCGTGGTGGCTTCGGCCACCTCCTTGGCGACAGTCAGCGCCTCGGCCATCTTCGCGTTCGGCACCAGCATGCGCGTGGGTGCGTTGCAGCTCTGGCCGCTGTTTTGCATCACGCCGCGCACGCCGGCCGTCACCGCACGCCTGATGTCGGCATCGGGCAGGATGATGTTGGGCGACTTGCCGCCCAGCTCCTGGTGCACACGCTTGACGGTCGGTGCGGCATTGCGCGCCACCTCGATGCCGGCACGCGTGCTGCCGGTAAAGGACACCATGTCCACGCCCGGGTGGCTGGAGATGGCCACGCCCACCGTCGGGCCGTCGCCGTTGACCAGGTTGAACACGCCGGCCGGCACGCCTGCGGCGTGCATCACCTCGGCCCAGATCTGCGCCGAGAAGGGCGCGATCTCCGACGGCTTGAGCACCATCGTGCAGCCCACGGCGAGGGCCGGTGCCACCTTGCAGGCGATCTGGTTGACCGGCCAGTTCCACGGCGTGATCAACCCGCACACGCCGATCGGCTCCTTCACGATCATCGTCGTGCCGCGCTGTTCCTGGAAGTGATAGTTCTTCAGCACACCCAGCGCCGATTGCAGGTGTCCGATGCCCATCGCCGCCTGCGCCTTCTGCGACAGCAAGGCCGGCGCGCCCATCTCCTCGGTGATGGCCGCGGCCATGTCGGCATAGCGTTTCTTGTACTCCTCGATCAGCCGCTCGAACAGCGCGACGCGTTCGTCCAGGCTGCTTTGCGACCAGGTCACGAAGGCAGCACGCGCCGCCTTCACCGCCTTGTCGACATCGGCGGCCGAGCCCATCGAAATGTGGCCGGCCACGGCTTCGGTGGCCGGGTTGATGACGTCGATGCTCTTCGGCGCGACCGGGTCGACCCAGGCACCGTTGATGTAGAACTTGAGGTAGTCGCGCATGTGACAGTCTCCTGAGGGGTGATGGCCCGCGGGCCGAGGGAGGTTCATTCTAGGCATCGACACGGCTTCCGGTAAGCTGCCATCGATGCGCCCCCGCGATGTCATCGAACTGCTGCTGCTGAGCGTGCTGTGGGGCGGCGCCTACCTGTTCACGCGTGCGGCGGTGCCGGCCTTCGGGCCGGCACCGCTGGTGTCGATGCGCCTGGGCATCGCCGCGCTGATCCTGCTGCCGATCCTGGCCTGGCGCGGCGGTTTGCCGCAACTCTGGGCGCAGCCGCGCGCGCTGTTCATGGTGGGCGTGCCCTTCACCGCCCTGCCCTTCATGCTGATGACCTGGGGCGCGCTGCACATCACCGCGGGGCTGTCGGCGGTGCTGAATGCCACCGCGCCGATGTTCGCCGCGCTGGTGGCCTATTTCTTCATGCACGAGCGCCTGGGCGCATGGCGCGTGGCCGGGCTGCTGCTGGGCTTTGCCGGCGTGCTGTGGCTGATGAGCGGCGGCGCGGTGTCGATGCGCAGCGGCCACGGCGCACTGGCGGTGGCCGCAGTGTTGGGCACGGCCATGATCTGGAGCGTCGGTGCCAACTACACGCGACGCAAGATGGTCGGCGTGGACGCGCTGGTCACCACCGCCGGCAGCCTGGCCGCGGCCAGCCTGTTCCTGGCGCCGCTGGCCTGGGCCACCTGGCCGGCACAGCCACCGAGCGCGCGGGCCTGGGCCGAGATGGCCTTCCTGGGCATCGCCAGTTCGGGGCTGGGCATGCTGATGTACTTCCGCCTGCTGCGCCGCATCGGCGCGGTGCGCGCCATGTCGGTCACCTTCCTGAGCCCGCTGGTAGCCATGGTCTCCGGATCCCTCTACCTGGGCGAGGCGCTGACGCTGTCGATGGTGGGTGGATGTGCGGTGGTGCTGCTGGGCACGGCCTTGAGCCTGGGGCTGATCGGGCCGGCGGCGCCCAGGGCGGCACCCGCCGCAGGTGCTTGAGCCCGGGTGCGGCCGCCTGCAATCAGATGTTGCTGACGTGGATCAAGCGTGACAGCGACAGCATGTTCGTCGGTGCCACGGACAGCACCTTCCAGCCGTGGCGCGCGATGTGCTGCTCGAAGCTGAACTCCGAACGAAAGCCCAACCAGCCGGAAAGCGGCCGGGCCAGCGACTCCAGCCAGCGCCACGAGGCCTGGCCGCTGAAATGGTTGACGATCACGATGTGCCCCCCAGGGCGGCACACGCGGCG
>DASQFA010000580.1:0-1618 GCA_035633375.1 Rubrivivax sp. | reverse complement strand
GAAGCCGCGCAGCGTGAGTGCGGCCACGTCGGCACCGGCCTGGTCCAGGGCGTTCAGCACCAGCAGTGCCGCGGCAGTGTCGATGTGCTGCAGCGCGCTGCCGTCGACCACGGTCGGCAGCGCGCCGCGCGCCGCAACGGGCTTGGCCGGGATGAGTTGCGACAACTGACCGGACAGCTCGCGCAGCCCGGTCAGGCGCCATGATCCGCCGAGATGCAGCACCGGGCTGCCCTCATCGGTTTCGATCCAGCAACTGCGTTGCGCCTGCGCCATCGGGAAAGGCTAACACGCGGGCTACGAGCCGGCCCGTGTGCGCTCACTGAACTGCCCTGCGCACGAAGCGCTGCGGGGTAAGCGCATGGCAGCGGCCTGGCGCGCTCACGCCCCGGGCGGGTGAGTCGATCAACGACAATGCCCCCCGGTGCTTTCATGCGGGCGACTTGATGATCGACGATGTTCAGGCGCTGCGTGCGCTTTGCCCCAAACCCTCGCAGCGCGCGCTGCGCAAGCCGTTGCAGGCGCGGGAAGAACGCTGGAAGAACACTGCGCGAACGTCATCGCGCTGCGGCTGCGCTTTGGCGCCACCGGCTTCTAGTGCCATAGCCGGGCCATGGGCCAGCGAATCCGGCAATAACTGTTTCTCAAGTGCCGCACAGCGTCGAACCCTGTACTAGGCGGCCCCGGCCTTGACTGCGCCACCCCCACCCGCCGCGCTGCCCGCCGAGTCGGGCTACGCCTGGCTGCGGCTGATGGTGTCGCTGCTGCTCATGACCATCGGCGGCGCCGGCATGTATGCCGTCACCGTGGTGCTGCCGCGCGTGCAGGCGGACTTCGCGGTGGACCGCGCCGCGGCCTCGCTGCCCTATACGCTGACGATGATCGGCTTCGGTTTCGGCGGCATCCTGATGGGCCGCCTGGCCGACCGCTTTGGCGTGATGGTGCCGCTGATGCTGGGCGCCATCGGGCTGGGCGCCGGCTTCGTCAGTGCCGGGCTGGCCGGCAACCTGTGGCTCTTCATCCTGGCGCAGGGCCTGCTGCTCGGGCTGCTCGGCACTTCGGCCACCTTCGCGCCGCTGGTGGCCGACACCTCGCTGTGGTTCACGCGCCGGCGCGGCATCGCGCTGGGCATCTGCATGAGCGGCAACTATGTGGCCGGCGCGGTGTGGCCGCCGGTGATCCAGCATTTCATCGAGACGGCGGGCTGGCGCCCCACCTACATCGGCATCGGCGTGTTCTGCCTGGTGACGATGCTGCCGCTGGCGCTGGTCTATAGGCGCCGGCCGCCGGCGATCGCCACCGCGCCACTGGCGGCATCCACTGCGGCGGCGCCGCCGCCGCGGCTTCAGGTCGAGCGGCCGATCGGCCTGAGCCCGGCGACCTTGCAGATCCTGCTGTGCGTGGCCGGCGTGGCCTGTTGCGTGGCCATGTCGATGCCGCAGGTGCACATCGTGGCCTACTGCGGTGACCTGGGTTTTGGGGCGGCGCGCGGAGCGCAGATGCTGTCGCTGATGCTCGGCATGGGCATCCTCAGCCGGCTGGCGTCGGGCTGGATGTCCGACCACATCGGTGGCCTGTACACGCTGCTGGTGGGCTCGGTGCTGCAGGGTGTGGCGCTGCT
>DASQFA010000579.1:0-10058 GCA_035633375.1 Rubrivivax sp. | reverse complement strand
TCGTGGCGAACACGATACCGCCCGAGGGCCGGTTGGCCAGAAGCGTGCGCAATTCCTGCCGGGTGCGGGCCTGCACCGGCTGCTCACGCAGCAGGTCCTGCGCCAGGCTGAACACGCCGAACAACTGGCCGTCCAGGTCGTTGCGGTCCGTGATCACGACGATGGTCGGGTTCTCCATCGCCGGCTCCTGCATCACGCGGGCGGCAAAGCAGGTCATGGTGATGCTCTTGCCGCTGCCCTGCGTGTGCCAGACCACGCCGCCTTTTTGAGAGCCGCCGGGGCGCGAAGCCGCCACCACCTGCCCGATGGCCAATCGCACGGCGTGAAACTGGTGGTAGCCCGCAATCTTTTTGACGATGCCGCCGTCGTCCTCAAACAGCACAAAGTAGCGCAGGTAGTCCAGCAGATACGCCGGGGCCAGCACGCCGCGCACCAGCGTTTGCAGCTCGTTGAATTCGCCCAGCGGGTCGAGCGTGACGCCGTCGATGGTGCGCCAGGCCATGAAGCGCTCGGTATCGGCAGACAGCGAGCCGAGCAGTGCATCGGTGCCGTCGGAGATGACCAGCACCTCGTTGTAGTGGAAGGCTTCGGCTATCCGTTCCTTGTAGGTCTGGATCTGGTGGAAGGCTTTCCACACGTCGGCGTTCTGGTCGGCCGGGTTCTTCAGCTCGATCATGACCAGCGGCAGGACGTTGACGAACAGGACGATGTCCGGCCGGCGCGTGTGGTGCGGCCCAGTGATGGAAAACTGGTTGCCCGCCAGCCACTCGTTGCGCGCCGGGTCGGCCCAGTCGACCAGGCGCACGAAGTCGCCGCGGGTCTCGCCATCGAGCTGGTATTGCACCGGCACACCGGTCGTCAGCAGGCGGTGGAACTGCCGGTTCGCGGCCAGCAGCACCGGCGTGCCCAGGTCCATCACCTGCTTGAGCGCGTCGTCGCGCGCCGCGGCGGGGATGTCTGGATTCAGGCGAGCGAGGGCGTCGCGCAGGCGACCCAGGAGCAGGACCTCGCGGTAGCTGGCCCGTTCGGGTGCCGTACCGTCGGGAGCGATGTCGGGGCCGTAGACGCGGGCGTACCCGGTGTTGGCCAGCCAGCCGAGTGCTTCCTGTTCCAGCTGGTCTTAGGTCATCGCGGCAGGCCACCGGTGTCGCGGCGCGGCGCGGATGCCGCAGGCTGCACTGGCTCCACTTTCACATTCACTTTCAGCAAGCGGCCGGGCAGCACGGCCCACTCGAGCAATGCCCTTGCCGCGACCCCGAGATGCACACGCACCGCAACCGGAATCGTCGTCCGGCCTTGGCCGTCGATCGAGCTCTCGTGGACGTGCAGCGTCCTCATGCCAGCACTTCGAGAGGCACGGCAAAACGCCTGGCCAGCGCCTTCACCTGCCGCAGGTTCAACTGTCGCTTGCCGGCCAGCACCGCGCTGACCACACTTTGCGCGCCGATCTCGGGCAGGTCCGACTGCTTCAGGCCATGCTCCTCCATCAAACTGGCCAGCACCGTGGCCGGCGTGCTGCTGTCGGGCCACGGGTGCACACGGTCTTCGTATTCGCGGATGCGGTCAGCCACCACGTCGACCAAGGCGAACACCGGATGGTGCTCGTCGGAGCCAAAGCGCTCGAAACATTCTTCGACGAATGCCAGGAGGGCGTTGTACTGAGCCTCGTCGACGATCGGCTTCGAGAGCCCGAGGACCGAGTCGACCACCTGCCAGGGTGCCAGCACGTCGGACACGTTCATTTCCAGTTCCCCTTGTCGTAGTCGCCGTGTGTCAACACGGCCTTGACGAATAGTCTTCGGGTGTCGAAGTGAATCCAGGCCACCAGGCGGTATTTGTTGCCCCCGATGTTGAAGACGAATCGCTCGCCCACCTTGTCCACCGCCGGAAACACCGCGCGCAACTCGGCGAAGTTGGCGAAGCTGCCCTTCTCCACCTTGCGTCTGAAATCCTGCAGCGGCTGCGCCGCGTCTGCATACAGGGCGGCGAACTCGCGCAGTGCCTTGTTGGAGATCAGCTTGGTCGGCACCTGCGCAGTCTATAGCAGATTGCTATAAACGGGTGAGTTGCTTGCTGAAATTTCATGCGTCGGCCGGGGCCGCATCAGGCGGCGAGCGCTTCGGCTTCGGGCAGTCGCAGTTGGCCGGTGATCAGGCGGGGGAGCAGTGTGTCTCGCAGGACGGCGAGGGTTTGGGCCTGAAGCCTATTGCGGCCCACGCGCTCAAAGACTGGTCGGACGACCGAAGTGAACGCATCAAGCGCCTGCCCAGGCGGCACTACGGTGCTCAGCGTCGCGACGCCGTCCGGCTTCACCCGCTGATGACTATTGGAAGTGCCCGTGACCAACTGGCGGAGTCTCTCCTGGAATGGCGCGGCGACAAACGAGAAACTCCCTCGACGCTTCCGCAGCCGGCACGAACACCAGGAACTCGGTCGAACAAACCGCGTGCGGACCAGCATCGACGGGGAGCCAAACGCGCGGGATGTGCGGATTCAACTTCGACAGGAGGACAGCATCTCTGGGCACCGAGGTCTTATTGCTCTTGATCTCGGCGCCCAGCTCGCGGACTGGCATCTGCCCGGCGTCAAAAGCGGGCAAGCTGTAGTGTTCAAACAAGGTGTCACCACTGCCGCCGGGATTCACTGATCCCCGATGCACTTGCGCGAAGTCGCTGACCGTGCCTTGGCGCCATCCCTTCGGCACCGACCCCAACGCCGACTCCTCGAAGCTGTCCGGGAACAAGGCCGCGGTGGCTTCGTCCATGCCGGCCGGCGCCAGGCCCTGGCTCTTGGCGCGAACGGGATCGAAGTCGACGAACCACGACTTGAACAGCGCCTGCGCGATGGCTTCGAGGGTGACGTTGGTTTCGCGCAGGAGGGCGATGCGGTCGTCAAGAGCCGAGACGAACTCTGCAATCTGCTCCCTCTCGGCCAGCGGCGGGATCGGAATCGGCAGCGCCCGCACGTCCTTGAGATTGATCGTGGTCTGAACCGTCGTGTTCGCGCGCGACCCCAGTAGGTGCTGCGAGAGCGGGGACCGAAGACAGATGGCAATCCACTTAGCGTCAATGCCATTGTCCGAGATGAACTTCACGAAGATGAGGCCGAGCACCAGGTGCTTGTACTCGGCGGCGTCCATGTTGGCCCGCAGCTTGTCGGCGGTGGCCCAGAGCGTCTTCTTGATGTCGTCGATCATGGCGTTGGGTTGGGGCGTCGCAGGCGCAGGCCGCATGCTGGCAGTTAAGATCGCGGCGCGATCATCACACGCCGCGGCTGGCCGCGAGACAGGACTTGCGGTTGTCGCCAACCTGCTTGGCCGCCCTGGCGCCGCGCGGTCGAGTGAGAATCAAGGCTACGCTCCCTCTGCCCCCGCTCACGCGCACCCACCATGCCCACCCAAAGCACCCGCAAAGCCGCACCAAAGCGCAGACCCGGCAAGACGGCCAAACCCGCGGAAGTGCACCTGTCGCGCACGCGCAGGCCGTTGCAGCTGGCCGTGGCCGACTGGCAGACCGCACTGCGCCGCCAGTTCGGCCGCGAGCAGGCCTTCGGGCTCGAGAACCTGGGGCCCGATCCAGTCTTCTCGGAGTTTCGCGTGCACAACCCGCAAAGCGGCACGGGCTACCGCGTGGCCATCCGCGGCAGCGCATTGGGTTGCAACTACTGCAGTTGCCCGGACTTCACAACCAACGACCTGGGCACCTGCAAGCACATCGAGTTCACGCTCGCACGCCTGGCCAAGCGGCGTGGCGGCAAGGCCGCGCTGGCACGCGGCTTCGAGCCCGAGTTCAGTGAAATCTGGCTCGACTATGCCGGCGCACGCCATGTCCGCTTTCGTGCCGGCAAGGGCTGTCCGGCGGAACTGCTGGCGCTTGCCGGCCGGCTGTTCGACGCCTCGGCCGGCTGGACGCTGCCCTGGGACCGGCTCGGTGATCTGGAAGCACTGCTACGCGCCGCCGCCGAAAGCGGCCACGAACTGCGCTGCCATGACGATGTCTGGCAGTTCATCGCGCAGATTCGCGATGGCGCTCGCCGCCATGCCGCCCTGGCCGAGGCCTACCCCAAGGGCGCGGCGGACAAGGCGCTGGCCAAGCTGGTGAAGGCCAAGCTCTACCCCTACCAGGCCGAAGGCGCGCTGTTCGCCGCGCGCGCCGGCCGCGCGCTCATCGGCGACGAGATGGGCCTAGGCAAGACCATCCAGGCCATCGCCGCGGCCGAACTGTTTGCGCGCCACTTCGGCGTGCAGCGTGTGCTGGTGGTGTGCCCCACCTCGCTCAAGCACCAGTGGAAGAAGGAGTTCGCGCGCTTCACCGAGCGCGAGGTGCAGGTCATCAGCGGCCTGCGCACCAAGCGCGAGCGGCAATACCGCGAAGACGCGTTCTGCAAGATCACGCATTACGAAACGCTGGCGCGCGATGCCGACCTGATCGACACCTGGGCGCCGGAGCTGGTGATCGCCGACGAGGCGCAGCGCATCAAGAACTGGAACACCATCGCCGCGCGCGCGCTCAAGCGCATCACCAGCCCCTATGCCATCGTGCTCACCGGCACGCCGCTGGAAAACCGGCTCGAAGAGCTGATCTCGATCGTGCAGTTCGTCGACCGGCACCGCCTGGGCCCCACCTGGCGGCTGCTCGACGAACACCAGAAGCGCGACGAGGTCGGGCGCGTCATCGGCTACCACGGCCTGGACCACATCGGCCAGACGCTGGCGCCGGTGATGCTGCGCCGGCGCAAGGCCGAGGTGCTGACGCAGCTGCCCGAGCGAGTGGACAACCGCATCTTCGTGCCGCTGACGCCGCAGCAGCGCCTGCACCACGACGAGAACGGCGACATCGTCGCGCGCATCGTGTCGCGCTGGCGCAAGACGGGCTACCTTTCCGACAGCGACCAGAAACGCCTGCACGTCGCCCTGCAATACATGCGCATGGCGTGCAACAGCACCTGGCTGATCGACAAGGAGTCCGACCATGGGCAGAAGGTCGACGAGCTGATGACGGTGCTCGACGAGCTGCTCGAAGACCCCGCCGCCAAGGCGGTGGTCTTCAGCCAGTGGCTGGGCACGCACGAGCTGATCCAGCGCCGGCTGGGCACGGCCAGGGGGCAGCGCGACTGGGGCCATGTGATGTTCAGCGGCAACGTGCCGGGCGAAAAGCGCGGTGCGCTGGTCGAACGCTTCCACGACGACCCGCATTGCCGGCTGTTCCTTTCCACCGACGCCGGCGGCGTGGGCCTGAACCTGCAGCACGCGGCGGCGGTGGTGGTCAACATGGACATGCCGTGGAACCCGGCCGTGCTGGAGCAGCGCATCGGCCGCGTGCACCGCATGGGGCAGTCGCGCGGCGTGCAGGTCATCAACTTCGTCGGCCAGGGCAGCATTGAAGAAGGCATCCTGTCGGTGCTGGCGTTCAAGAAGTCGCTGTTCGCCGGTGTGCTGGACGGCGGCGAGAGCGAGGTCTTCCTGCAAGGCACGAAGCTTTCGCAATTCATGAAGAGCGTGGAGCAGGTGGCCCGTGCAATGGGCGAGGCCGATGCCGACCCCGACGAGGCCGTGCCTTCGGCGCCAGGCGGCGGCGCGGGCCTGTCGGCCGCGCCGGCCGATCAGGCGCCGAAGCATGACGATGCAACGCCGATCGACGAGCCGCAGGCCGACGTGCCGCCGATCGGCGAAGCGCAGATCGATCCGGCGCCCGCAACGGCAGCCGGCGCTGCAAGCGCAGGCCACGAAACTGCCGACCCGTGGGCCGCCATCCTCGACGCGGGCGCCGCTTTGCTGCAAGGGCTGGCAACGGCGCGTTCCGCCAGCGGTACCGCGCCCGGTGCCGCGCCCTTCGCGATCGAACGCGACCCGATCACGGGTCAGGCCAGCGTGCGCCTGCCGCTGCCTGAACCGGCGGTGTTGCAAAAGCTTGCCAAGGCCCTGGAGCCCTGGCTGAAGTGAGTCGCAGCGCGGCGCGCTATCGCGCCAAGCCGAGTGCGTCCCAGAGAAACTGGTACGAGACCCTGCTGCGCCCCTGCTTCGCCGCCATCTGCGCTTCGCCGTCTTCGTAGCTGCGCAGCAGGCCCTTGACGCGTTCCAGCCCGGTGGGATCGGCCATGGCCTGGCGTGGCGTTTGGCCGCCCAGCGCCGGGATCGGCTCGTCGGCCCAGTTGGCATAGGTGCTGCGCACGACGCTGGCCAATGCGTGCGCCAGTTCCTGCGGATCCAGACCCTCGGGCAGTTGCATGGACGAGCCCGGCCGAGCTGCCGAAGCGCCGGCCGTCGACAGCATGCCCTTGGGATCGGACACTTCGCGAAGCAGGTACTTCACCGATGTGCCGGCCAGTGCCTCGAACCAGGGCCGCCCCTGCTCGGCCAGAGTGGCTGTCTTGTACAGCAGCGACACACGCTTGCCCCCGGGCTGCGGCGCCACCGTGGCCTGTGACCGCGTCAGGCCATCGTCGCTGTCGATCAGCCGGTCCCAGCCGGCCTCGCGGCCGCCCTTGACATCGGGCTGCGCCGTCAGCGCCGCGCCCAACGCGGCCCAGTCGAGCACCTCGTAGTGGTCAGTGGTAAACAGCAACGGCTCGCCGCTGGCGGCGTGCACAAAGCTCGGCAACGGCCCGGGGCGCAGGAACTGCACCAGCCAGCCCTCGATGAGGCGCAGGCCAAAAGCCAGTGCATCGTCTTCCTCATGCGCGCAGGGGTGTGCCGCCAGCGCGCGCAGACTCTCCTGCGCTGCGCGCCCGCCGAACAGCGTGAACGGATAGATCGCCCCGGAAAGCACGTGTGTGCCGTTCAATGCCATCACGCGCGCGCCGATCTGCATGCCCACGCGCAGCGAGCGGCTGGCCCCGCGTTCGATGACGTTGATCGGCGGCTGCGTGGTGTCGAGCGCGTCGCACAGCGTGAGGCCGCTGCCGGGCAGCACCTCGGTGATGTCGTACAGGCGCAGCGGCCGTTGTGCAAGCTGCTCGAGCCACGCGCGCTGGCCCACTTCGAGCAGCGGCCCGGCGGGCCCGAGCAGCAGCTCGGACACGCGCTGGGACACACCCTTGACCTGGATGTCGCCCTCGGCCAGCAGCCACTCGTTGAAGTTGATCTCCATCTGGCCCCACAGCTCGTCGCCGATGCCCGCCAGCGCATCGTTCGCGGCCTGTTCGTCGTCATCGAAACAAGCGAACACGGCCTCTTCGATCTCTTGCTGCAAGGCCGCCGCAAAGGCCTTACGGTGGTGCTGCGCCAGCCAGGCCATGGCGCGCGGCACCGCCTCGTCGTGCGCCTTTGCGGACTGCAGTTCCTGCACCGCAGCCCTGCCGCAGCAGTTCTTGTACTTCTTGCCGCTGCCACAGGGGCAGGGCTCGTTGCGGCCGACTTTCTCTGTCACGTCAGAAGCCCTCCTCCACCAGCTCGGCCGCGCGGATCAGCGCGCGCGCCTTGGCTTCGGTTTCGGCCCATTCCAGCTCGGGCACCGAGTCGGCCACCACGCCGGCCGCGGCCTGCACGTAGAGCAGGCCGTCCTTGACGATACCGGTGCGTATGGCGATGGCCACGTCCATGTCGCCGGCAAAGCTCAGGTAGCCGACTGCTCCGCCATAGATGCCGCGCTTGACCGGCTCGAGCTCGTCGATGATCTCCATCGCCCGCACCTTGGGCGCGCCGGTCAGCGTGCCGGCCGGGAAGGTGGCGCGCAACACGTCCAGGCTGCTCATGCCATCGAGCAACAGCCCTTCGACGTTGCTCACGATGTGCATCACGTGCGAGTAGCGCTCCACGGCGAAGGCCTCGGTCACTTTGACGCTGCCGGTCTTGGCGATGCGGCCGATGTCGTTGCGCGCCAGGTCGATCAGCATGACGTGCTCGGCGCGTTCCTTCGGGTCGCCCTGCAGTTCGGCCTCCAGTGACCGGTCTAGCTCGAGCGTGGCGCCGCGCGGCCGCGTGCCTGCCAGCGGGCGGATGGTCACCTTGTCGCCTTCGGGCGTGTGCTCCTGGCGCACCAGGATCTCGGGGCTGGCGCCGACGATCTGGAACTCACCCATGTCGTAGAAGTACATGTACGGCGAAGGGTTCAGCGAGCGCAGCGCGCGGTACAGGCTCAAGGGGCTTTCGGTGTAGCGCTTGCGCAATCGCTGACCTACCTGCACCTGCATCATATCGCCGGCAGCGATGTACTCCTTGGCGCGCAACACCGCGGCGATGTAGTCGGCCTTGGCAAACTCGCGCTCCACCGCATGCGCCGCGCCACGCTTGACCGCCGGCGCGGTGACGCTGTAGTGCAGCTTGTCACCCAAGGCTGCGAGGCGCCGCTTGGCCTTGGAGAAGGCCTCGGGCTGGCCCGGATCGGCATAGACGATCAGGTACAGGCGCCCCGACAGGTTGTCGATGACGGCCAGTTCCTCGCACTGCAGCAACAGGATGTCTGGGGTGTCAATACCCCCTGACTTTTGCGTGGCGGCGAGCTTCGGTTCGATGTAGCGCACCGCGTCATAGCCGAAGTAACCGGCCAGCCCGCCGCAAAAGCGCGGCAGGCCCGGGCGCAGCGCCACCTTGAAGCGCTGCTGGTACGCGGCGATGAAGTCCAGCGGGTTGCCGTTGGCCACCTCTACCACCTCGCCCTCGGTCACCACCTCGGTGCGAAAGCCATTGGCGCGCAGCAAAGTGCGCGCCGGCAGCCCGATGAAGGAATAGCGGCCGAAGCGTTCGCCGCCGACCACGCTTTCGAGCAGGAAGCTGTGCTTGCCGCCGCCGCTGGCGTAGGCCAGCTTCAGGTACAACGACAGCGGGGTTTCCAGGTCGGCGAAGGCTTCCGCGATCAGCGGAATGCGGTTGTATCCCTGTGCGCTGAGGCTCTTGAACTCAAGCTCGGTGATCACGTCTGTTCCCTTTTTTGTCCTGGCGATGCGTGCACCGCGCGGCAACGCCGGTTGGGGTGCATCGAATCTGCAAAGGCCGCCGCGGCGTCAGGCGTTGAAGCGGTGCGTGCTGCAGCGGCATGGGGCCGAAGTGCCGGCATGGCGCCAGCGGCAAGCTAATCCGAAAGGATGCCGCGGCGCCAGGGCCAGGCTCCCCGGTCGCGCGACCTGTGCCTGCGAGACGTACGCTTGCGAGGCGTGAACATGCGCCGCAGTCTATCGCACCCGTGCGCGCTTGCGGCCGCACGGGCCACACGTCAGCGGCGCGGGTTGTCCTTGCTCCACTGTGCCACCGCCGCCAGCGTCTTTTCGACGTGCTTGTTCGGGTTAAGGCTCAGGTAGCTGTACACCACCTTGCCGTTCGGGGCGATCACGTAGGACACACGGTTGGCGTAGTCCGGCCGGGTCTGCATGGCCGCATCGAAAGCCTTGATGACGGCCTTCTTCTCATCCGCCGCCACCGGGAACTTGCCCTGGCAGGCCTGCACCGAAAAGCGCGTGATCAACTCCAGGTCGTCGCCCGAAACGCCGATGACCGATGCGCCCAGCGCCTCGTACTGGCCGATGGCCTCGGCGAACAGGCGCGCCTCGATCGAGCAGCCCTCGGAAAACGCCGCGGGAAAGAAGTACAGCACCACCGGCCCCTTGGCCAACTGCTCGGCCAGCGAGTACTGGAAGACCTTGCCGCCCAGCGCGGCCGGCACGCTGAAGTTGGGCGCTGCATCGCCCACATCGAGTGCGGCACGCGCGCTCAGGCCCAGGCTGGCCAGGACCATGAGCAGGGCAACGGCTCTTTTCATGCGCGGACCTTTCTGCAGTGGCAAGTTGCAGCCATGTTGCCAGAAGGAAGCGTTCGTGCCGGCTGGGTGGGCTTTGCGTGCGCCGGCGTGCGGTTGGGGCGCGGGGAACTGCAGCCAACGGCGATACTGCGGCCGGCCTGCGCAGGCCGCCGTGGGCACAATGCCGCGTCGACGCTCAAGTACCACGCCATCGTGCTTTAGCCACGCAGCCCCAGATGCTTCTCGCCCCTTGGCCGACCCCTCGACGCCCAGAGCACCCATGAGCCAAGCCGCCTGCGACCCCGCCTTCCGCGCCATCCCCGATCTGATCCGCGAACACGCCGCGGCGCGGCCGCGCCAAGCCGCGCTGGTGCAGGGCGACGAGCG
>DASQFA010000578.1:0-9053 GCA_035633375.1 Rubrivivax sp. | reverse complement strand
CATCGACACGCTCGAGCTGCTCGAAGAGTTGCTGCAGGGCTATGCCGGCACGGTCTTCCTGGTCAGTCACGACCGGCGTTTCCTGGACAACGTGGTCACCAGCACCATCGCCTGGGAGGGCGACGATTCACCCGGCCGATGGCGCGAATACGAAGGCGGCTACGAAGACTGGAAGCTGCAGCGCGAGCGCTCGCGCCAGCTCGCAGCCGCCGCCAGGCCGCGCACCAGCGCAGTGCCGGTGGCCGCAGCGCCGCCCGCGGCCAAGGCGCCGGCTGTGGCCGCGCCGCGCAAGCTGAGCTTCAAGGAGCAGCGCGAGCTGCAGGAGCTGCCGGCGCGCATCGAGGCGCTCGAAGCCGAACAGCGCGGCCTGGCCGAGCGCCTGGCCAGCCCCACGCTCTACACCGAAGAGCCGCAGCGCGTGGCCGAGCTGCAGGCGCGCTATGCGCAGATCGACGACGAGTTGCTGCTGGGCCTGGAGCGCTGGGAAGCGCTGTCCGCTCGCTGAGCGGGGCCTGGCGCCTGCGAAGACCCGAGCCCTCTATGGCAAGGGCAGAGTCGGACGTCAGGGCCCGCCTGCGCGAGGCCTGGCACCTACGCAGGCCCGAGCCCGGCGGTGAGCAAGGAGTTACTGCCGACTGCCGCCCCAGCCGTCGTTGGCGGCGGCCGGATGCGTGCGGCTGACCATCAGGCCGGCCTGCAGGTACAGCCCGTTCAGCAGCCGCATCGCGCGTTCGCGGTCGAAGCCGGGCCACTGCGCAATCTCGCGCAGGTTGGTGGTCTCGCGCTTCAGGCGCGCCACCGCGACGGCCATCGATCCGCTGAGATCGAGCATGCGCAGGTTTACCCCGGGCGAGATGCGGTAGGCGGCCTGCCCGGTAATCTCCGGCAACAGCTCCCCGCGCGCGCCGCGCAAGGCCAGCTCCCACAGCACCGGACCGAGCGCGCTGTAGTGCTGCGCTTCGCCGACCAGGGCCCGCACGCGGTCGCCCGGTGGGCGAAGCAGCGCCGTCTCGACATGCAGCACGCTCAGCTCGCCCAGCGGCAGCGCCATGAAGGCGCGCATCGGCAGCGGGCAGTGCACGAGGTGCTCGACCGGGTATATGGTCAGCGGCACCACGCGCTCGCGAGCCTGCAGGTGGATCAGCAGCTTGCGCGCATGGCGGATGCAGGCAGCCACGATCTCCAGCACGCCGCTTTGCTGGCCGTCCTGCTCGAAGCGCATCAGGTCGAGCATCAGCGACGGGCTCAGCGTGGACAGCCGGGAGGACACCGTTTCCTCCTCGCCGATGCGGGCCGATTCGTCCAGGCCGCGGCGGAACACGCTGGCGCGCATCAATTCGGGTTCGCCAAAGGGCAGGGTCGACTCAAACATGGACTTGCGGTCGTTTGCGGCGCGATGGGGCAGCATCCTACGCCGCTCGCAAACGGCTCAGCGCCGGGAGCTTTGGTTGCATGTTTGCCTCAAGCCTTGCCAGAAGGCATTGTGCTGGGTGGTGGCGAAGTTGATGCGCATCAGCGTGGTCGGCCGGTGCACGGCATGGAACAGCGCACCGGGCGCGATCAGCCAGCCCTGCTCGAGCATGGCCTCGGCGATGCGCTCGGTGTCGATGCCGGTGTCGACCCAGCCGAACAGGCCACGCGGCGGCGCGGCGAAAACGAAGCCTTGCTGCTGCGCGGCGTGCACCGCGCGTGCGCGCGCCACGTCCAGGCGCTGCATCACGCGCTCGGCGTGGCGCCGCAGCAAGCCCTGTTCCAGGCAATGTGCCAAGGCCAGCTCGGTCAGCCCCGGCGTGGTCAGCGTGGACAGCAGCTTCGTGTCCACCAGCCGGTCGACCCAGGCCATGGGTGCGGCCAGGTAACCCACGCGCCAGTTGGGCGCCAGGATCTTGGAGAAACTCGAGACGTAGAACGTGCGGCGCAGCCCGTCCAGCGCCGCCAGCCGCGGCAGGTGCGCCGGCGCCAGGTGGGCATAGGTGTCGTCTTCGACGATGTACAGATCGTGCTTTTCGGCCAGTTGCAGGACCTGGTGCGCATGGTGCAGCGACAGCGAGGCGCCCGTAGGGTTGTGCAACACCGACACCGTGACATACAGGCGCGGCTGGTGTTGCTCGATCAACTGTTGCATCACGCCCAGGTCGGGGCCTTCGTCGCCGCGCGGCACCGGCAGCACGCGCATGCCCAGCGCCGCCAGTCGCGCGTACTCCACCGCCCAGCCGGGCTCGTCGACGAGCACGCTGTCGCCGGCGCGCAGCAGGGTGCGCGTGACCACGTCCAGTGCCTGCGTGGCACCGATGGTGGCGATCAGTTGCTGCGCCGAGGCGTTGACGCCGTGTTCGGCGAGCATCGGCACCAATGCCTGGCGCAACCTCGATGCGCCGGCGGGCTCGCCATAGCGCAACGAACAATCGCTCAAGCCCGCACCACGGCCGACCTTGCGCAGCGCATTCGCCAGCAGCGGCAGATCGAGCCAGTCCACCGGCAGCGTGCCCAGGCCCGGCATCGGCAGGGCCCCTGGCGCCTGGAACATGCCGCGGATGAGCGTGGTGGCGCTGACGGGCAGCGGCCAGCGCGGCTGCGCCGCGCCAGCGGCGTGACGTGGCTCGGGGCCGTGCCCGCCGGGCTGCGTCTCGCGCACGAAAAACCCGCGCTGCTTCCGCGCTTCGATCAGGCCCGCAGCGAGCAGCCGGTCGTAGGCGGCGACCACCGTGCTCGGGCTCAGGCCGTGGCGGCGCGCGCATTCGCGCACCGAAGGCAGGCGCGCCCCGGCCATCAGCAGGCGCTGGCGGATGCGCTGCGCAAACTGCTCGGCCAGCTGCTCGGCCAGGCTGCGGTCGGCACGCCGCGACAGGCCGGCATGCAGGGGCAGGTTTTCGGGTGCGTTCATCGGCGCCGGCGGATGTGCTGAGCTTCGCGTCAATACAGATCGTTCGCTGTCGCGCTTGAGTGTACTGTCTCTGTACTGTCTTGGTCACTACACTCGACGCATGCCCAAGCCTTTGCACCCGCCGCCCGGCCCTGAAGCACTGCCGCCCCGGCGGGCGCGCCGCATGTCGGCCGAGACCTGCGGCCTGTGGCTCGGTCTGCTGGGTGTGGCCATCTTCGCCATGACCTTGCCGATGACCCGCCTGGCCGTCGGCCCGGCGGATGCGCCGCAGCTGTCGCCGCTGTTCGTCACGGCCGGGCGTGCGGCGCTGGCGGCGCTGCTCAGCATCGCGTTCCTGCTGTTGACGCGTGCGCCGTGGCCGCCGCGCCGCGTCTGGCCGACGCTGGCGCTGTGCGCGACGGGCACGGTGATCGGCTTTCCGCTGTTCGTCTCTCTGGCGCTGCGCCAAGTGGAGGCGATGCACGCCGCGGTCGTCACCGGCTTGCTGCCGCTGGCCACGGCGGCGATCGCCGCGCGGGTGTTCAAGCAGCGGCCCTCGCTCGGCTTCTGGCTTTGCGCCTTGCTCGGCAGCGCGCTGGTGCTGGCCTTTGCCGGCCTGTCCGGCGAGGGCCGGCTGAGCGCGGCCGACGGCCTGCTGCTGCTGGCCATGCTGTGTGCCGCCGGCGGCTATGTGGCCGGCGCGACGGCCTCGCGCCAGCTCACGCCCGAGCAGGTGATCTGCTGGGTGCTGGTGCTGAGCCTGCCGCTGAGCGCGCCGCTGACCTGGGCCAGCTGGCCCGCGCACGCGGCCAGCGCCGCGGCCTGGGGCGGCTTTGCCTACGTGACGCTGTTTTCGATGTGGCTGGGCTTCTTTGCCTGGTACCGCGGCCTGGCGCTGGGCGGCACGGTGCGCGTCAGCCAGGTGCAACTGCTGCAGCCCTTCCTGGCGCTGCTCTTCGCCGTGCCGATCCTGGGCGAGAAGCTGGATGCCATGACGCTGCTGTTCTCGCTGGCGGTGATCGCCACCGTCTTCGTCGGGCGCAAGATGCCGGCACAGCGGCTGCGCGCCGGTGCGGCTTGAGCAGCGCGCGCCCGTCCCGCACACCCCCCCATCACACCGCCCTCCTGGAGACACCGATGCCCCGCGTTGCCCCACACGCCAGCCACGGCGCCGCCGCGGCCACCCCCACTGGCGCTGCGCCGGCCCAGTGGCAACTTGCACGGCGCGCCGAACGGCTCAACCCTTCGGTGATCCGCGAGATCCTGAAGATCACCGAGCGCCCGGGCATCATCTCGCTGGCCGGCGGCCTGCCGGCGCCGCAGAGCTTTCCGGTGCAGGCCATGCGCGAGGCCTGCCAGCGCGTGCTCGCCGAGACCCCGCGCGAGGCGCTGCAGTACGCCGCCAGCGAAGGCTTCGGCCCGTTGCGCGAATGGGTCGCCCAACAACTCGGCGCCCTGGGCATGCAGGTGCATGCGGGTCAGGTGCTCATCACCACCGGCTCGCAGCAGGGCCTGGACCTGGTGGGCAAGGTGCTCATCGACGCCGGTAGCCGCGTGGCAGTGGAAGCGCCCACTTACCTGGGCGCGTTGCAGGCCTTTGCGCCCTACGAACCCGAGTTCGTGGCGGTGCACTGCGACGATCAGGGCCCCGTGGCCGAGGCGCTGGGTGCCGCTGCGGGGGCGCGTTTCCTCTACGTCTTGCCGAACTTCCAGAACCCGAGCGGGCGCAGCATGGGCGCGCAGCGGCGCAGCGCGGTGGCCGAGGCTGCCGCACGGCTGCGCCTGCCGCTGGTCGAGGACAACCCCTACAGCGAGCTGTGGTACGAGGCCCCGCCGCCGCCGCCGTTGAGCGCCGCGGCGGGCGAGGGTGCGATCTACCTGGGATCGTTTTCCAAGGTGCTGGCGCCAGGCCTGCGCCTGGGC
This sequence comes from Rubrivivax sp., assembly GCA_035633375.1. Taxonomy (GTDB): domain Bacteria; phylum Pseudomonadota; class Gammaproteobacteria; order Burkholderiales; family Burkholderiaceae_C; genus Rubrivivax. Next base: position 4,267 of record DASQFA010000578.1, on the reverse strand, counting down.
TATCTGGTGGCGCCACGGGCGATCTACCCCAAGCTACTGCAGGCCAAGCAGGCGGCCGACCTGCACACGCCCGGCTTCAACCAGCGCGTGGCCTTCGAGGTCATCCGCGATGGCTTCCTGCACACCCACCTGCCGCAGGTGCGCGCACGCTACAAGGCGCAGCGCGACGCGATGCGCGCTGCATTGCAGCAGCACCTGCCGGCCGGCTGCCGCTTCAGCGTGCCGGCGGGCGGCATGTTCTTCTGGGTCGAGCTGCCTGCCACGCTGGACTCGGTGGCGCTGCTGCCGCAGGCGGTGCAAGCCGGCATGGCCTACGTGCCGGGCGCGCCTTTCTACTGCCAGGCACCGCGCCTGAACACGCTGCGCTTGAGCTTCGTCACCGTGGCGCCGCCGCTCATCGAGCAGGCCGTGGCCGCGCTCGGCCGGGTGCTGGCGCAGGCGCTGGCTGACGCAGCGCAGGCCCGGCCATGAAGCGGCGCTTCGACCAGCTCGACGTCTTCAGTGCCGAGGCGCTGCGCGGCAACCCGCTGGCGGTGGTGCACGACGCGAGCGGCCTCGACGACGCGCGCATGGCCGCCTTCGCGCGCTGGACGAACCTTTCCGAGACCACCTTCCTGCTGCCGCCCACCGACGCGCATGCCGACTACCGCGTGCGCATCTTCACGCCCGGCGGCGAGCTGCCGTTTGCCGGCCACCCCACGCTGGGCAGCTGCCACGCCTGGCTGGCCGCGGGCGGCCGCCCGCGGCAAGCCGGCGTGGTGGTGCAGCAGTGCGGCGTCGGCCTGGTCAAGGTGCGGCGCGATGGCGCCCGGCTGGCCTTCGCTGCACCGCCACTGCGGCGCAGCGGGCCGCTCGACGCCGAGCTGCTGCAACAGATCCGCGAGGCCCTCGGCCTGGACCCGGCCGAAGTGCGCGCGCACCAGTGGGTCGACAACGGACCGGGCTGGTGCGCGCTGCTGCTCGAGTCGGCCGAACGCGTGCTGTCGCTGCGGCCGCACTGGCCGCGCCTGGGCGATCTGAAGCTGGGCCTGGTCGGGCCGCACCCGGCCGGCGCCGAGGTGCAGTTCGAGCTGCGCGCACTCATCGGCGACGGCAGCTACGAAGACCCGGTCACCGGTAGCCTGAACGCCAGTGTCGCGCAATGGCTGATCGGCGCAAACCTGGCGCCGCCGCGTTACGTGGCCGCGCAGGGCGCCGCGCTGCAGCGCGCCGGGCGGGTGCACATCCACAGCGAAGGCGGCACGGTCTGGGTCGGTGGCGATGTCTGCGAATGCATCCATGGCGAGGTGGAGCTGTGAGCGCCCCCAGGCCGACGACTGGGTCGTCCGCCCGCTGCCAGAGGCAGCGGGCCCTCGTGCCGTCCAAGTCCGCGCAGGCGGACTTGGAGCCGCGGCCCTCGGCCCCCCGAGGGGGTATGAGCAAAGTGGCCGAGCCACATTTGCTCATGATCAGGCCCGGCGCCAAACACCGCGCCGTCGCCCTGCCGCCACCGCATGGCGCCAAGCGCCGCAAGGAGCTCGAGTGATGAGCACCGACCTCGACCACCTGGTGGTGGCCGCGCACACGCTGGAGCAGGGCGCCGCCTGGTGCGAGGCCACGCTCGGCGTGGTACCGGGCCGGGGGGGCAAGCATGTGGACATGGGCACGCACAACCGGCTGCTGGCCATCGGCAGCGCGGCGTTTCCCAAGGCCTACCTGGAGATCATCGCCATCGATCCCGAGGCACCGCCGCCGGGCCGGCCGCGCTGGTTCGGCCTGGACGACACCGCGCTGCAGGCGCGCCTGCGCGACGGCCCGCGCCTGCTGCACTTGGTGGCGCGCTGCGCGCAGATCGATGCCACGCTGGCGGCCTTGCGCGCCCTGGGCTTCGATGCCGGCAGGCCGGTGGCCGCCGAGCGCGCCAGTGCGCACGGCCTGCTGCGCTGGCGCATCGCGCGGCGGGCCGACGGCCAGCTGCTGCTGGGCGGGGCCTTGCCGACGCTCATCGAATGGTCGGGCATGCACCCCACCGAGCATCTGCCGGCCAGCCCGCTGCGCCTGCATGCGCTGGCGCTCGGCGGCCTGCCCGCAGCGGTGGTCGCGGCCCTGGGCCTGCAGGGCATGAGCTTTGCCGATGAGGGGCCGGCACTGTCCGCCCGCTTCGACACACCGCATGGCGTGGTGCAGCTCGACAGCGGCGCGTGATGCCTTCAGCCGCACGAGCCAGCCGATGAGCCTGCCCAGCCGCGAAGACCTGCGCAGCGCGCGCGAGATCGTGCGCGCGCAGGTGCCGCCCACGCCCACGCATCGTTGGCCGCTGCTCGAACAGCGGCTCGGCGCCCAGGTGCATGTCAAGCACGAGAACCACACTGCGCTGGGCGCGTTCAAGGTTCGCGGTGGCGCCGTCTATCTGCACGAGCTGGTACGGCGCGAGCCTGCCGTGCGTGGTGTCATCGCCACCACGCGCGGCAACCACGGCCAGTCGGTGGCGCGTGCCGCGGCGCTGCGCGGCTTGAGCGCGACCATCGTCGTGCCGCACGGCAACTCGGTGGAAAAGAACGCCGCCATGCGCGCGCTGGGGGCCACCTTGATCGAGCACGGCGAGGATTTCCAGCAGGCACGTGAACACGCCAATTCGCTGGCCGCGGGGCTGGGGCTGCACATGGTGCCGAGCTTCCACGCCGACCTGGTGCGCGGCGTGGCCAGCTACTGGATCGAGTTCTTCGAGACGGCGCAGCCGGATGTCGTGCTGGTGCCGATAGGCCTGGGCTCGGGCATCGTCGCCTGCGCCGCGGCGCGCGCCTATACCGGCGTGAGCTCGCGCATCGTCGGCGTGGTTTCGGCGCATGCGACGGCCTACCTGGATTCGTTTCGCGCCGGGCGATCGATCGAAGCGCCGGTGCGCACCGTGCTGGCCGATGGCCTGGCTTGCCGCGTACCCGACGAAGACGCGCTGTCGATCATGCAACACGAGGTGGACGAGATCGTGGCGGTGAGCGACGACGAGGTGGCCGAGGCCATGCGCATCTACTTCAGCGACACGCACAACGTCGCCGAAGGCGCCGGCGCTGCGCCGCTGGCCGCCGCATTGCAGCGGCGCGGGGCCCACGCCGGGCAATGCATCGGCCTGCCGTTGACCGGCGGCAATGTCGACCGCGAGCTGTTCGCGCGCGTGCTGGCGCAGGGCTGAGAGCGTGAGCCCATGTCTGATGCGGGCCGGGCCTTCTTGCGCGGCAGGCCAGCTGCGTAACGGCGCGCCGCGCGCCATTTCGAAGGAACCTCTGCCGCGCAATGTGGTCGTATTCGAATGAATTCGAACCCTGAGCTCTCGTCGACATGGGGTCGTGCGATCTCGATAGTGTTGCGTGCCCTCCTGGCCGTGGCGTCCATCGTGCTGGTGATCGGCGCCTTGTTGCTCGGCCTGGTGGTTGCGGCGGGCATCGTGTGTTGGGCGCTGCTGCGCGGCCGCCGTCCCGGGCCGGTGAACCTGCGCTGGGGCACCACGGCAATGTCGCGCAGGCCCAGGCAGGCGTCGGCCGGCGAGGTGGTGGACGTGCAGGCACGCGAGGTCGATCGATCCTGATCGCGCCGACGGGTGCGGTTTGCGAGGGGCAGCCGCAGCCGAGCGCCAGCACGCACTGAACGGCCGCTAGTTGGCATGCGGCAATGTGCACGGGTTGCACGGGGCGCGGATGCGCGATGATGTGTGCATGAGCGAAGAACTGTTCCGTGAAGACGCGTCGTTAACTGAGTGCAGGGCTCGGGTGCTGGCGGTCGACGAGCACGGCGTGCGCCTCGACCGCACGGTGTTCTATCCGCAAGGCGGTGGCCAGGCCGGGGATGCCGGCATGTTGCGGCTGCCGGACGGCCGCGAGTTGAAGCTAAGCGATACGCGCAAGGGCCTGCTGCCGGGCCAGATCGTGCATGTGCTGGCGCCGCATGTCGACACGAGTGGCCTGGTACCGGGCCTGGTGGTCACGGCCTGCATCGACGTTGCGCGTCGCAAGGCGCACATGCGCTTTCATACCGCCACGCACCTCTTGTGCGCGCTGGTGCCGCATCCGGTGGACGGCTGCTCCATCACCGAGCGTTATGCGCGGCTCGATTTCCACATGAACGAGCCATTGGACAAGCAGGCGCTGACGCAGGGCCTCGCGCGCTTGGTGGCCGAGGCGCACCCGGTGCGGCACCGCTGGATCAGCGAGGCCGAGCTCGATGCCAACCCGCAATTGGTGCGCAGCATGAGCGTGCTGCCGCCACGCGGCCAGGGCCGCATCCGGGTGCTGGA
>DASQFA010000577.1:0-4991 GCA_035633375.1 Rubrivivax sp. | reverse complement strand
ATGGAACGTGCGCGACAACGACACCGCGGTGCAGAGTTATCCGATCGTCTCGACATCGATGTTCCTGAACGCGCTGCCGCGCAGCAACGCGCCGTTCAGCGTGACGCAGAACCTGTTCAAGCTCAACGCCGACTACCGCGGTCCCGGCACCTGGAAGCTGAACGGCGGCATCGACTTCAACAACATGGACTACACCTACACTGCGGTGGCCAGTACCTTCGAGACGACGGTGTGGGGGCGCGCCAGCGTGCAGGCGCTGGAGAACCTGGGGCTGTCCTTCAACCTCGGCTACGGTGATCGCGACCCGGGTACCTACGGCGTCGCGTACTGGTTCCCCGACGCGCAGAACCCGCTGAGCCGCAACTACAACCTGGCCGCGCGAAAGCGCGGCCTCGCGGGCGCGCGCGCCGACTGGACCGCCAGCGACGCGGTGAACCTGGGCTTTGGCATCGCCTACGCGAAGGACGACTACAACGAGACCACCATCGGCCTGGAAGAGGTCAACACCCTGAGTCTGTTCGCGGACCTGGCCGTGACGCTGTCCGAGGACACCCGGTTCCACATGTACTGGCAGGGTGAGAAGGCCGATTCGCGCCAGATGGGCAGCCAGACCTTCGCGGCGCCCGACTGGACCGGCACCGTGGACGACAAGTTCAACGTCTTCGGCATCGGCCTGCGGCACTGGGCGATACCCGAAAAGCTGGAACTCGGTGCCGACATGTGGTTCTCGCGCGGCAACAGCGACACCTCGGTGCAGACCGGGGCCCGCGAGCCGCCGTACCCGACCAACACCAACTCGCGCGACGTCGTCAAGCTCTACGCGACCTACAAGCTCAAGGACAACTTGTGGCTGAACGGCAGCTACTGGTACGAGCGTTACAGCGCTGCCGACTGGGCGCTGGATGGCGTGCAGCCGGACACCGTCTTCAACCTGCTCTCCTTCGGCAACCAGTCGCCGCGCTACCACCAGAACGTGGTGCGGATCTCGCTGCGCTACAGCTTTTAACGCCATCGGACGTCCTGCGGCGTCGCGCGCGCGCACGCGTGCCGGCGACTTTGATCCAGCGCAAGCCGTTTCGACCACCAGTCGTTAGGCTCTCGCACGAGTCCAGCGCACGGCGCGCGGACAGTCGGCTGGCACGGCGCAAGAGCAACAAGGGATCCGCAGTCATGGCGTGGCGCATCGGAACACCGGGAATGCACGGGGTGCAAAGTTGAACCCCTACGTCGTCTTCCTGCTGTACCTGGTGGCGATCCTCGGATTCGTCGCGCTCACCCTGGCGCTGAACCGCGTGCTCGGGCCCAAGCCGGTGGCCTCGGCGGTGAAGCTCGAACCCTTCGAATGCGGCGCCACGCCGGTGAGCACGCGCAACGTCAAGGCCGTGCCGATCAAGTACTACGCCATCGCCATCCTCTTCATCCTGTTCGATCTGGAGACCATGTTCCTGTTCATCTGGGCTCTTGGCGCGCAGCCGCTCACCGGCTTCATGTTGTTCACGTTCTTCGTCTTCATGTTCCTGCTGGTACTGATCCTGCTTTACGTCTACAAGGCGCGCCTGATTGAGGCCGTGTCGCAATAGGCAGCCCAGTATGTACGCACGCACCATTCCGATCGTGCCGTCCGCCCACCAGAAGGACGGCGCGTTCGAGTACCTGACCACGCGCAAGGACGAGCTGATCGGCTGGGCGCGCAAGTTCTCGATCTTCCCGTACCCCTTTGTCACCGCCTGCTGCGCCATGGAGTTCATGGCCGTGAGCGCGTCACCCTACGACACCGACCGCTTCGGCGCCGCGTTGCCGCGCTTTTCGCCACGCCAGGCCGACCTGCTGATGGTGGTGGGCACGGTCACGCACAAGCAGGCACCGATCCTGCTGAAAGTGTATGAACAGATGTGCGAGCCCAAATGGGTGATGGCCTTCGGCGTGTGCGCCAGCAGCGGCGGCTTCTACCAGAACTACGCCGCACTGGCCGGCATCGACCGGATCATTCCGGTCGACATCTACGTGCCCGGCTGTCCGCCGCGCCCCGAGATGGTGATCGACGGCATCATGCAGTTGCAGGAAAAGATCGCCGGCTCCAGCCATCCGATCATCACCAAGACCTTCTGATCGTGGCCTCCAGTGTCTTCGATACCCTGCAGCAACAGCTGGTCCCGGCCGCCGGACCGGCGACGCTGTCGCACGGCTTGCTGGTGTTCATGCTGGACCCGGCCGAGTTGCTGCCCAGCGTGCGGCGGCTGAAGGGCGAGTTCGGCTTCGACATCTTCCTCGACGTCACCGCGGTGGACTGGCTGGGCCAGGAGCCGCGCTTCGAGGTCGTGCACCATTTCTATTCCACCACGCACAAGCTGCGCGTGCGCCTGAAAACCCGCGTCGGCGAGAGCGCGCCGACGGTCGACTCGCTGCTGCCGTTGTACGGCTCGGCCGCCTTCATGGAACGTGAGTGCCACGACATGTACGGCATCGTCTTTCGCGGCAATGCAGACCTGCGCCCGATCCTGCTCTACGAAGGCTTTGTCGGCCACCCGCTGCGCAAGGACTATCCCAAGCGGCTCGAGCAACCCCTTGTGCCTTTGCGCAACTGAGGCCATGGACACGCCCCTGCGCAACCCGGTGCGCTCGATCTTCGAGACCACGCTTCGCGACGATTCGGTCGTCGTCAACATCGGCCCGTCGCACCCGGCCACGCACGGCACGGTGCAGATCATCGCCGAACTCGACGGCGAGCGCGTGCTGCGCAGCGACCTGCACTGCGGCTACCTGCATCGTGGCTTCGAGAAGGAGTGCGAGGACCACACCTGGCACAACCTGATCCCCTACGTGGACCGGCTGAACTATGTCTCGGCGCTGATCAACGACTTCACCTACTGCGACGGCGTCGAGCAGCTGATGGGCGTGACGATCACGCCGCGCTGCCGCTACCTGCGCACCCTGCTCAGCGAATACTCGCGCCTGGTGGACCACCTCACCTGCCTGGCCGCCGGGCTGATGGAGATGGGCGCGATGACCGCCTTCCTCTACCTGGTGATGATCCGCGACTACATGTACGAGCACCTGGCGGCGCTGACCGGTGCGCGCGTGACCTACACGTACGGGCGCATCGGCGGCCTGGCACGCGACCTGCCCGCCGGCTGGCTGACGCGGCTGCAGGAGATCCTGACGCAGTACGAGGAGTTCATCGCCCGCGTGCATGGCCTGGTCGACCGCAACCGCATCTTCATCGACCGCCTGCGCGATGTGGGCGTGATCAGCAGCGCCGATGCGCTGAGCTACGGCTACACCGGCGTGATCCTGCGCAGCACCGGCCTGCCGCGCGACCTGCGCAAGGACACGCCCTACCTGGCCTATGCCGAACTCGACTTCGAGGTGCCGGTGGGCATCAAGGGCGACAACTACGACCGCTACTACGTGCGCATGTGCGAGATGGACGAGTCGGTGCACATGATGCGCCAGTTGATGGAGATGCTGCCCGACGGGCCGATCAACGTCGACGACCGCCGCTGCACCTTCCCCGACAAGGCGCTGGTCTACAGCGAGATCGAATCACTGATCAACCACTTCAAGCTGGTCATGGACGGCCCCGTGGTGCCGGCCGGCGAGGTGTACGTGGCACACGAGTCGCCCAACGGCGAACTCGGCTTCTATCTCGTCAGCAACGGCACCGGCATACCGCACAAGGTGCATTGCCGCGCGCCCAGCTTCGTGCACATGGGCGGCGCGCACCTGATGCTCAACGGCGGCCAGCTGGCCGACATCGTGCCCACCTTCGGCTCGATCAACATGATCGGCGGCGAATGTGATCGGTAACCCCCCCCGCAGCGCCTTCGGCGCCTCCCCCCCAGGGGGGCCGAGCCGGGACACAAAGGGTCCGGTGGACCTGTTGTGCCAGGCGAGGAGCCGGGCCACTGGCCCGGCGCGGCCTGCAAGGCACTGCCAGCGGCCAGGCAGAGCCGGTTGCGCGGCGTCTGCTTGCGCCGTGCCGCCGACGAGAACGACATGCGCCATCTGATCCCCGAGTTCGATGTCATGCGCCGGCGCTATCCGGCCGAGGCGAGCTCGTCGATGGTGCTGCCCTGCCTGCGCCGCATCCAGGAGGAGCGGGGCTTCGTCGCCGACAGCGACATTGCCGAGCTGAGCGCCTACCTGGGTGTGCCGCGCATCCAGATCGAGGAGGTGCTGGCCCACTACACGCAGTTCCGCCGCGCGCCGATCGGGCGCTGGCACCTGCAGGCCTGCCGCAACCTGAGCTGCTCGATGCGCGGCGCCGAGGGCGTGATCGAGCACCTGAGCGGCAAGCTCGGCATCCAGCCAGGCCAGACCAGCGCCGACGGCCGCTTCACGCTGAGCACGGTGGAATGCCTGGGCTCGTGCGGCACCGCGCCGGTGCTGATGGTCAACGAGGCGTACCACGAGGACATGAGCCCGGCGCGGCTCGACACGCTGCTCGAGGGGCTGTCGTGATGCGAGCGCAGTGCCACCCCAGGCCGCATCGCTGCCCCAGGACCGCGCAAGCGGGCCTCGACACGGCCCATGGAGGGCCGGCACGCAACGCCAGGTCGGGGGCGCCATCATGACCGGCAGGAAGCTCATCATGACCTTCCCGGTCACGGCCACATCGCACCTGCTCGTCGACTACCAGGCGCGTGGCGGCTACGCCACGCTGGCCAAGGTGCTGGGCGAGATGCGCCCCGAGCAGGTCACCAAGGAAGTGGCGGCCTCGGGCATTCTGGGCCACGGCGGCGCGGCCTTTCCGGCCGGCCGCAAGTGGGGCGTGATCACGCTCAACGACGGCCAGCCGCACTACCTGTGCGCCAACGCCGACGAAGGCGAGCCCGGCACCTTCAAGGACCGCTGGATCCTCGAGCACGCGCCGCACCTGCTGCTCGAATCGATGTTGATATCGGCCTACGCGCTGCAGGTGCGGCATGCCTTCGTCTACATCCGCGGCGAGTTCGACCTGCCCTACCGGCGCCTTGCGGCGGCGGTCGAGG
>DASQFA010000576.1:0-1743 GCA_035633375.1 Rubrivivax sp. | reverse complement strand
CATGCGAAACCAACCCCGTGCAATGTCTAAACTTATTGGTGCCGCAGTACTTGCGACCCTTCTTGCCGCCTGCGGGAGTGGGGGCGACAGCGGCAGTGACGGCACCACCCCGGAGGTGATTCCTCTGGACGTCGTTCGCATAGAATTCTCTGTGTTTGACAAAGAAACCAATGTCCCGGTGGGCGGCGCCGTAGTCAACTATCAGGCGGGCGACAAGACGTATACCGACACGAGCAATGCCGATGGTAGTGGCCGGCTCGATCTGCCGGCAGCCGAAGTGGCAAAGACCGAGTCGCCGCGGGGTACGGTCTCGAAGGAAGGGTACGAGCCGCAAACGCTGCTGGTTTCAGCCTGCCCCAGCGTCCAGGGCGGAACCGTTTGCATCCTGCCTGTCCCGCTAGTCAAGGTGGCCTCCAACGTCAGCATTCCCGTTGGCGGGGACACCGTCCGGCACCTCGGTGATGAGCAGTTTGTTGCGAGCGGCGTGAACACGCAATTCCAGAAGGCGACGGATACGGTTACCTTGCTCGACGCGGATCCGTTGAACGACCAACCCTCTTTGAAGTTCGCCGTTCCCGACTGGGCCGCTAAAGTGCAGGCCGGCGGGTACACCAAGGCCACGGTTACCCTGGACATCAAGGGGATGCAGGCGACCATTTGCCCCAACGACGCCATTGCCCTGTCCGGAGATGCCGGCACGCGCACCCTGCTAGGCAAAGATTCACCGGTGGACGGCTCGTGGCGTCCCGAGTCATTTGAATTCGCGGTAGCGGACATCAGTGCAAACGCCACCAACGTGAGCATCGTCGTGACTACAGGCAGATGCCCGGTCGTCGACTCCACGGGCCAGTTGGTGCAGAACGACTTCGATGACTTCGAGATCAACCGCCTTCGCGTGGAATTCTCCAAGTGAGGCCGGCCTTGGACTGGAGTCGAAGGGCCGGCGGAAGCGTCAGGGTGCCGGCACTGGTGCCACCGCAGACGTAGAGCACTTGGCCGGTGACGAAACCGGCCTCCTCGACCCAGAAGCGCGCCGCATGCGCCACGTCGGCCGGCTGGCCCAGGCGCCTGACCGGGATGCCGGCGGCGATCTGCCCCACGTTCGGGTCGCCCACCGGAACAACGCCGGGGAACATGTCGGTCTGCACCGGTCCCGACGCGACCATGTTGACGGTGATGCGGAAAGGCGCCACCTCCAGTGCCCAGGTGCGCGACATGCCCAGCACGTTCGGGCCGTCGAGCACGCGCCAAGTGCCTTCGAGTTCAATGCCATACAACTTTGCCGGCACGCCGGTAAAGGCGAGCTCCGGAACGGGTCCCTCGTCGGTGTCCACCAGCTGGCCGGTGGCGAGCAGCGCGATGTAGTTCGAGAAGTCGCTGTAGAAGGTGCCAGGCTGGAACAGGTTGCTGGCTTTCCTTCCACTGCACCGCTACGTCGAGGTTGATGCCCTTTTCGATGGCCTGGTTCGGGTCGCCGACCTCGTAGGCGCCGGTGGCGATGTCAGGATGCAAGCGGGCAAGTCTTGCCCCACCCTTGCAGGACGACAACGGTTGCCGTGGCCGTCGCTTCAGCTGCTGCTGAAGAAGGCGCCTCGCCAGACGCTGCCGCGCATAATCCGCGCGCCCGCCCGGATGGCGAAATTGGCAGACGCAGCGGACTTAAAATCCGCCGCCCTCGGAAGGGGGCATACCGGTTCGATCCCGGTTCCGGGCACCACACCACCATGGCGCCGTGCGGCCGAA
>DASQFA010000575.1:0-11982 GCA_035633375.1 Rubrivivax sp. | reverse complement strand
CGAAGCGCGCCAGCGCTGGACTGGTTGGGACGCCCGTACCGGTGCCGCCGTGGTGGCCGACCTCGGTGCCGGCTTCGAGCCCTGGGACCGGGCGTTCGACGACACCGACCCGCCGCACTGGAAGTGGTTCTCCGGCGGCCGCACCAACGCCTGCTTCAACGAAGTCGACCGCCATGTCCTGTCGGGTTTCGGTGCCGAGACCGCGTTCTTCTTCGAGGGCGACCGCTGGGACATGTCGCAGGACGGCGGCCGCGGCGCACCGGTCGACACTTTGGTCATCACGCGCAAGGCATTGCTGCTGGAGACGGCAAAGTGTGCGATCGCGCTGCGCACGCTGGGGCTGAAGGCGGGTGACCGCATCGCGCTGAACCTGCCCAACATCCCGGCGCAGCTCTACTGGACCGAGGCCGCGAAGCGGCTCGGAGTCGTCTACACGCCGGTATTCGGCGGCTTCAGCGACAAGACCCTGTCCGACCGCATCCACGACGCCGGGGCGCGCATCGTCGTGACTGCCGACGGCGGCTACCGCAACGCACAGATCGTTCCGTTCAAGACCGCCTACACCGACCCTGCCCTCGACGACTACGTGCCGGTGGCCACCGTGCGCAGCGCGATCGCGCAACGCCTGGCCACGCTGGCAATGGCCGAAGCCGATGTCCAGGCCGTGTTGGGCACGGTCGACGACACGCTGGCCGGCGAAGTCACGGTGCAGCGCAGCGACGCCATGCGCGGCGTCGGCCGGGCGCTGCGCGACCTGGGCCGCGCGGGCCGCTTGAATGCCGCCGAAGCGTCGCGCGTGCGCACGGCGGTGGCCGAAGCGCTGGTCGCCACGCCGCCCCGCGTGGACGCCGTGGTGGTGGTGCGCCACACCGCGCAGGCCGACCTGGTGTGGCGCGCCGAGCGCGACCGCTGGAGCCACGAACTCACCGATGCGGCGCTCGCCGAGCTGCTGCAAAGCGCACGCGCCGCCGGCTTCGACGTGGCCGACGAAGCGGCGCTGATGGCATTGCCCGACGCCGAATTCGTGCGCGCCATCTGGTCGGCCAGCCGGCCAGCGCCGCTGGACGCTGAATTCCCGCTGTTCTTCATCTACACCTCGGGCTCCACCGGCAAGCCCAAGGGCGTGGTGCACGTGCATGGCGGCTACGTGGCCGGCGTGGCCCACACCATGAAGGTGGCCTTCGACGCCCGGCCGGGCGACGTGGCCTATGTGGTCGCCGACCCCGGCTGGATCACCGGCCAGAGCTACATGCTGACCGCCACGATGACGACGCGCTGCACCGGTGTGCTCGGCGAAGGGGCGCCGACCTTCCCGCACGCCGGGCGCTATGCGTCGATGATCGAGCGCTACCGGGTGCGCATCTTCAAGGCCGGCGTGACCTTCCTGAAAACCGTCATGGCCGATGCGCAGAACGTGCGCGACGTGCAGCAGTACGACCTGAGCAGCCTGCGCGTGGCCACCTTCTGCGCCGAGCCGACCAGCCCGTCGGTGCAGCAGTTCGGCATGGATCTGATGACGCCGCAATACATCAACAGCTACTGGGCCACCGAGCACGGCGGCATGGTGTGGACGCACTTCTACGGCAATGCCGATTTTCCGCTGCGGCCCGACGCGCACACCTGGCCCTTGCCGTGGATCCACGGCGACGTGTGGCTGGAAGACGCCGCCGGCCCCGGCGAGACGGTGGCGTCCTTCGCCGGCGACCCGGCAGTGGGCGGCGACGCCTGGCTGGAAGACGCCGCGAGCCCCGGCGAGATGGTGACGCCTTTTCCCCGCGACCCCGCAGCGGGCGGCGTCGCCTGGCATCACGCCGATGACGACGAGAAGGGCGAGATCGTGATTGCCGCGCCCTACCCGTACCTGGCGCGCACCGTGTGGGGCGACGCCGCAAACTTCCGCGTCGAAGACGGCCGCGTCCAGCCCGGCTGGAAGGGCGATGGACAGCGCTGGGTCGGCACCTACTGGTCGCGCTGGCGCGGCGCCTGGGCGTACACGCAGGGCGACTTCGCGGTGCGCTACGCGGACGGCAGCTTCTCGCTGCACGGGCGCAGCGACGACGTCATCAACGTCAGCGGCCATCGCCTGGGTACCGAGGAAATCGAAGGTGCGATCCTGCGCCACAAATCGCTCGACCCCGACAGCCCGGTGGGCAACGTCATCGTCGTCGGCGCACCGCACCGCGAGAAGGGGCTCACCCCGCTGGCTTTCGTCAAGCCGACCGCCGGGCGCAAGCTGACACAGGACGACCGGCGCCGCCTGGGCGACCTGGTGCGCACGGAGAAGGGCGTGGTCGCCGTGCCCAGCGACTTCATCGAGGTCAGCCAGTTCCCCGAAACGCGCAGCGGCAAGTACATGCGCCGCATGGTGCGCGCGCTGGTCGAAGGCACCGACGTCGGCGACGCATCGACCCTGAAGAATCCGGAGTCGATTGCCGAGCTGCGCAAGGTCATCGACGAATGGAAGCGCAAGCAGCAGCTCGCCGACGAGCAGCAGATGTTCGAGCGCTATCGCTACTTCACGCTGCAGTACAACCCGGTCGGCGAGCATCGCGTCGCCACCGTCACTGTGACCAACCCGCCGGTCAACGCGCTCAACGAGCGTGCCCTCGACGAGCTGACGGTCGTGGTCGAGCACCTGTCGCGGCGCGACGACGTGGCCGCGGTGGTCTTCACCGGGCAGGGCACCGCCAGCTTCGTGGCCGGCGCCGACATCCGGCAGTTGCTCGAAGACATCCGCACGCTGGACGAGGCGCGTGCGCTGCCGAACAACGCGCACCTGGCGTTCCGCAAGATCGAGCGCATGGGCAAGCCCTGCATCGCGGCCATCCAGGGCGTGGCGCTGGGCGGCGGCATGGAGTTCGCGCTCGCCTGCCACTACCGCATTGCCGAGCCGAGCGCGCTGTTCGGCCAGCCCGAAATCCGGCTGCGCCTGTTGCCCGGCTACGGCGGCACGCAGCGGCTGCCGCGCCTGCTGGCCACGCGGCGCGGCGGCGAAGGCCTGCGCGATGCGCTGGACCTGATCCTCGGCGGGCGCAACGTCGGCGGCGGCGGGGCGCTGGCGCTGGGCGTGGTGGACGAACTGGCCGATGCGTCCTTCGATGTCGTGTCCGCGGCGCACGCACGCATCCGCGAGTTCCTGCGCGATGGCGCGGCCAGCACGCTCGGCCGCGCGCTGAACGAACGGCAGCACAGCTTGGCCAGCTGGAATCAGCCGTCGCCGCTGTCGCTGGACGAGGCACTGGCCGACCCTCACTTGCGCCAGGTTCACGCGCAGCTCGAATGGGCGGGCCGCGCCGGCGCGCGCGAACGTGCGCTGCAGGCCATCCGCACCGGCTGGACGCAGGGCCTGGATGCGGGGCTGGTGGTCGAAGCCGAGCTGTTCGCGCAGGCGGTGGTCGACCCCGAAGGCGGCAAGACCGGCATTCAGCAGTTCATGGACAAGAAGAGCCCGCCGTTGCCGATCCGCCGCGGCGGGGTGAAGGTGGCGTGCGAACATGCGGCGTGGGTCGCCGCGCTGTTGGCCCGTGGCGAACTGCTGCCGCAGGGCTCGCCGTTCTACCCCGGCATCACGCCGCTTCCCGCCTGGCAGTTCGGTTTCGGCGTGCCGCGCAATCCGGCCACCGGCGAACCCTGCTTCGGCGAGCCGAAGACGTCCGAGCGCGAACTGATCGTGCCGGTCGAGCTGCCCGAACCGAACGAAGCGCTGGTCTACGTGCTCGCCTCCGAGGTCAACTTCAACGACATCTGGGCGCTCACCGGGATTCCGGTCTCGCCCTTCGACAACCACGAGGAAGACGTGCAGGTCACTGGCTCCGGCGGGGTGGCGCTGGTGGCGGCGCTGGGCAGCCAGGCCAAGCGCGAAGGCCGGCTCAAGGTGGGCGATCTGGTGGCGGTGTATTCGGGGCAGACCGACCTGCTCAGCCCGCTGGCCGGCCGCGACCCGATGTACGTGGGCTTCGCCATCCAGGGCTACGAAACGCGCACCGGCAGCCACGCGCAGTTCCTGGTCACGCAGGCGCCGCAACTGCACCCGCTGCCGGGTGACCTGACGCTGGAGCAGGCCGGCTCCTATATCCTCAACCTGGGCACCATCGTGCGCGCGCTGTTCACCACGCTGCGCATCGCGCCGGGCAAGGCCCTGTTCGTCGAAGGTGCGGCCACCGGCACCGGCCTGGAGGCGCTGAAAAGCGCCACCCAGGCCGGGCTGGCGGTGACCGGCGGCGTATCCAGCGCCGCGCGCGCCGCGTTCATCGCCGCCCAGGGCGCGGTGGGTGCGCTGGACCGAACCGACCCGCGCTTCGAAGGCCTGTACACGCCGGTGCCCGAAGGGCAGCCCTCGGCGGCGGCCACGCTCGCATCTGCCGACGAGGCTCGGGTGGCGCCCGGTGCAGCCGCATCCACGGCCGACGATCCTGCAGCCTGGGCAGCCGCGGGCGAGCCGCTGCTCGAAGAGTTCAGGCGCCACAACGGCGGCCGGCTGGCCGACTACGCCGTATCGCATGCCGGCGAAACGGCCTTCCCGCGATCCTTCCAGTTGCTGGCCGAAGGTGGCACGCTGGCCTTCTATGGCGCCTCATCGGGCTACCACCTGACCTTCGTCGGCAAGCCCGGCAGCGCTGCGCCCGAGACCATGCTGCAGCGCGCCGGCGCGCGCGCCGGCGAGGCGGTGCTGCTGTACTACGGCCCGAACAGCAGCGCGCTGCTCGACGCCACCGGGCTGGAGCTGATCGAGGCCGTGCGCGCGATCGGCGCGCGCACGGTGGTCGCCACGCGCACCGATGCGCAGCGCGAGTTCGTGCAGTCGCTGGGCTTCGAAGACGCCGTGGCCGGCGTGGTGTCGCTGGAAGACATACGCCGCCGCCAGGGCGAGAACTTCGACTGGCCGCAAACCATGCCGCGCCTGGCCGACGCCAAAAGGGATATCGAGGCCTTCCGCAGCGGCGTGCGCGATTTCCAGGACCGCACGCTCAAGCCCTTTGGCGCGGCGGTGGGTTCGCTGTTGCGCAGCCCGGACAACCCGCGCGGTGCGCCCGACCTGATCCTGGAACGTGCCGCGCACGATGCGCTGGGCGTCAGCACCGCGCTGGTCAAGCCCTTTACCGGCCGTGTCGTGTATTGCGAAGAGATGGCCGGGCGCCGCTATGCCTTCTATGCGCCGCAGGTCTGGACACGCCAGCGCCGCATCCTGATGCCGACCGCGTCGATTCTCGGCACGCACCTGTGCAACGCCTACGAGGTGACGCGCATGAACGACATGGTTGCCGCGGGTTTGCTGGACGTGACCGAACCCACCGTGGTGCCCTGGGGCCAGCTGCCCGCCGCGCACCAGGCGATGTGGGACAACCGGCACCAAGGCGCCACCTACGTCGTCAACCATGCGCTGCCGGCCCTGGGGCTGCGTGGCCGCGACGCGTTGTTCGAGGCCTGGGCGGCCGGCGCGCGTGCCTGAGCCCGCACGGCTGCATGCAGTACGCCGCGGCAGAGTGCGCCGCGCTGCAGCCCGCGACACGATTTTCAGCAACCGAGGACCGTGACATGAGCAACGACAACGCAGTTCGACAGGCCGGCGCCGGCGCCGGCCGATTGGCCGGCAAGGTGGCGCTGATCACCGGAGCCGCCGGCAACCTGGGCAGCATCATCGTGCGCCACTACCTGCGCGAAGGCGCCATGGTGGTGTTGACGGGCCGCACCCGCGCCAAGCTGGAGGCCCTGCGTGAGGCCGCGCTGGCCGACACCGGGGCAGCGCCGGAGCGCGCCGACGTGATCGTCATGGACGGCGCCGACCCGGCCGCCGTTCGCGCCGGCATGGCCGAGTTGCAGGCGCGGCATGGCTTTCTGGACATCCTGGTCAATAACGCCGGCACGGCCGGCCCGCGCCAGCCGATGGAACTGGTGCCCTTGAACGGCGAAGAACTGGCGCTGCTGCGTGCCGGCGGCGCGGCCGACACCGAGACCCTGGGCGACGCGATGCGCAACATCCTCGGCCTGTCGTGGAACCAGCTGCGCGCGGCCGTGCCGCTGCTGCGCGCGGGCAGCTCAGTGATCAACGTCTCGACCATCTTCTCGCGCACCCAGTATTACGGGCGCACGGCCTATGTGGTGCCCAAGGCCGCGCTGAACGCCTTGTCGCGGCAGTGGGCCGAAGAGCTGGGCGGCCGCGGCATCCGCGTCAACACGCTGTTGCCCGGGCCGATTCGCAGCGAACGCATCCGCAGCGTCTTCGCCACCATGGACAAGCTGAAGGGCGCGGCCTCCGGCACCACCGCGCAGGATTTCTTCGAGCTGATGACGCTGCGACGCAGCTTCGACGGCAAAGAGCCGGCCAAGGACTACCCGGTGCCCGACGACGTGGCCAGCACCTGCGTGTTCCTGGGCAGCGACGAATCGGCGGCTTTCAACGGCCACAACTTCGAAGTCACGCACGGCATGCAGGTGCGCGCCGAAAGCCGCAGCACCTACGTCAGCCGGCCCACCATGCGCACGGTGGACGCGGTGGGCCACACCGTGCTGGTGGCGGCCGGCGACCAGCTCGACGACGCGCTGGCCATCGCGCGGTTGCAGGCCGACGTGGGGGCCAACGTGATCCTGGGCCTGGCCAACGAGCGTGACTGTGACGAGGCGCGCGAGCGCCTGGCCGGCCAGCGCGGGCGCATCGACGTGCGCCTGTTCGACCGCACCGATCCGTCCACCATGCATGCCGCGCTGGGCGTCGAAGGCGACGGCTCGATCACCGGCGCGGTGATCATGCCGGCCCACGGGCCCGACCGTTTCCAGGGCCCGCTGTCCGAGGCCAGCGACGACGACATCGCCACCTTCATCGACGAGGAGCTGGGCGGCGCCATCGCCATTGCGCGCATGCTCAGCCGCTACTGGCAAGAGCGCAGCGACCTGAAGGACGAGCCGCGCTATGTGTTCATCACCAACTCCAGCGCCGGCAGAGAGCCGCACTCCAACGCCTGGGCCGACCTGTTGCGCGCAGCAATGGAAGAACTGATCCGCGTCTGGCGCGACGAGAGCGAGGTCGACGTGCGCCTGGGCCGCCGCCGCCTGCCCGAGTGGGGCTACCAGATCATCCGCTTCGACAACACCGAGCCCGAGAACCTGCCCTTCACGGCCGGGCAGGCGGCGCGGCTGCTGTTCAAGGACCAGCGCATCCGGCAGATCAACCTGTACCTGCCCACCAGCATCGCCGAAGCCACCGGCGCCCGCCGTGCCGGCGTGGGCGTGACCGAAAACCTGGCCGGCCTGCACATTGGCAAGGTGGCGCTGATCACCGGCGGCTCGGCCGGCATCGGCGGCGCCGTGGCGCGGCTGCTGGCGCTGGGCGGCGCCAAGGTGATGCTGGCCGCGCGCCGCGCAAGCGAACTCGAGACGGTGCGCGCGCGCATCGTCGGCGAGTTGGAGGACACCGGCTATTCCGGCGCGCAGCGGCGCGTGCGCATCCTGCCGGGGGTGGACGTGGGCAAGCTGGAAACCCTCAAGCCCGCCGTGCAGGCCACGCTGGAAGCCTTTGGCCGCATCGACTACCTGATCAACAACGCGGGGGTATCGGGCGCCGAAGAGATGGCCGTGGACATGAGCCTGAAGGCCTGGAACGCTACGCTGGACGCCAACCTGGTGAGCAACTACGCGCTGATGCACGAGGTGCTGCCGCTGATGAAGAAGCAGGGTAGCGGCTACGTGCTCAACGTGTCGAGCTACTTCGGCGGCGAGAAGTACCTGGCGGTGTCCTACCCCAACCGCAGCGATTACGCCGTCAGCAAGGCCGGCCAGCGCGCGATGGTGGAGACGATGGCGCGCTTTCTGGGGCCCGAGGTGCAGATCAACGCCATCGCTCCGGGCCCGGTGGAAGGCGAACGCCTGAAAGGCACGGGCAGCCGCCCGGGCCTGTTCGAACGCCGCGGCCGGCTGATCCTGGAGAACAGGCGGCTGAACCTGGTGCATGCCGCTGTGGTGAAGGCATTGCGCCGCGGCCAGCGCGTGGAGGCACTGCTGACGCACCTGGCGGCCAACGACGTGGCTGCGCTGGCCATGGATGGCGACGCACCGCGCGAGCTGCGCGAACTGGGCCTGGCCTGCCACAAGGACCGCGGAGACGACTGCACATGGGGCAGCTACCTGCTCACCGAAGGCACAGCACAGCGTCTGGCGGCACGCTTGCGGCTGGGCGGCTGCTTTCTCGATTCGGTGGTCTGGCAGGCGCATGGCGACCTGGGCTGGCTGCAACGGCTGCCGCCCGATGACAAACCCTGGCTGCCGCAGCGCAGCATCCATGCCGAAGCGGTCAAGGTGCGCAACGGGGTGCTGTCGCTGCTGCATCTTGGCAAGATGCCCACCGAGACCGAGGTGGCGCTGGCCACGGTCTACTTCCTGGCCGACCGCGCGGTCAGCGGCGAGACCTTCATGCCCTCGGGCGGCCTGAGCCTGGAACGATCGATCACCGAGCGCGAGCTCTTCGGCAGTGCCAAGCGCGAGCGGCTGGAGATGATGCGCGGGCGCACCGTGTGGCTGATTGGCGAGCACCTGGTCGAGTACCTGGCCGAGGCGGCGCGACAGCTGATCACCGAATGCCATGTCGGCCGTGTTGTGCTGCTCACGCACAGCGATGCCGGCGGCACGGCCATGCGCTCGGCGCTGCGCGACGTGCCGCCCGACATGCTGTACAGCGAAGTGATCGGCGACGATCTCGAAGCGGGCATCGACACCGCGCTGTTGCGACACGGCTACCCGACGACCATCGTCAGCACGCCGTTCACGCCGCTGCCCGACAAGCTGTTTGCCAGTGCCGGCGACCCTGACGCCCCGACCTTGAGCCCGGAGGAATTCCGCCAGATGGTGCACGACAACCTGACGCACCAGTTCCGCGTGGCGCGCAAGGCCAGCCTCATCGACGGCACCCAGCTCGTGCTGGTCTCGCCCGACGTGCCCGTCGACGGCGACCCCGCCGGCGCCGGTTTTGCGTTGGCCAACTTCTGCAAGACCACGCTGCACGCCTTCACCGCCACGCTGGCGGTGGAGAACGAGCGACTGGTGCACGACGTGCCGGTGAACCAGATCAACCTGACGCGCCGCGCACGCAGCGAAGAGCCGCGCAACCCGGCCGAGCACCTGGAAGAGGTCAAGCGTTTCGGCCGCGCCGTGCTGCTGGCCGGTGCGCCGCTGCCGGATGCGGAAGACTCGCGCTACCGCTCGCGCATCTACCGCGGCATGGCCATCACGGTGTAGCGGCGCACAGGTTCCGCCGCGATGGGCCGTCGCGGCGGGTGTCGGGGGACCGACGCGTGGCGGCAAGGCCGGACCACGGCCGCGCTCCCGTGGCGTCACGCTGACCGGTCGAAGCGCTCGCCATGACGCAGCGTATCGAAGCGACATTGCGCCGGCCAAGCCCGGCGATTGAATGCGATCGCCCATCGGACGCAGGGTCCTGAGCGTCTATGCTCCAGGCCCGGGCCGGCGCGCATCGCCTTCGGCCCTCGCCTGAACCCCTACGATGACCCCTAGCCCCCGCATTCCCGGCCAGCGCTTCCTGCATTCGCCGGGCCCGACCCGGCTGCCCGACGAGGTGCTGCATGCCATGAGCCGGCAGCCGATGGACCTGGCCGATCCGCGCCTGGACCCGATCATTGCCGCCTGCGAGGCCGGCCTGAAGCAACTGCTTCACACGCCACAGGCCGACGTGCTGATGTACGCCGCCAACGGCCACGGCGCCTGGGAGGCGGCCATCGTCAACCTGCTCGGCCCGGGCCGCGCGGCGCTGGTCCCGGGCACCGGGCACTTCTCGGAGTCTTGGGCCATCCAGACCGAGGCGCTGGGCGGCAAGGTGATCCGCACGCCCTGGGTCGAGGGCCGGCCCATCGATACGGCGGCAATGGAGCAGGCGCTGCGCGACGACAAGCGCCACGAAATCGTCGCCGTCTTCTGCGTGCACACCGACACCGCCAGTGGCGTGACCAGCGACCTGCAGGCGCTGCGCGCGGCCATCGATGCCGCCGGGCACCCGGCGCTGTTCGTCGTCGACGTGGTGGCCTCGCTGGGGGTGGTGCCATTCGACATGGACGCGCATCGCGCCGACGTGGTCATCGGCGCGTCGCAGAAAGGCCTGATGCTGCCGCCCGGCCTGGGCTTCGTGGCGGTGAACGAGCGAGCCATGGCGTTTGCCCAGAGCAACCCTGCGCCGCGCTTTTACTGGGACTGGGGCCGCCGGCGCGATGCGCTTTCGTACCGCAAGTTCTGCGGCACGCCGCCGATCAACCTGTTGTACGGCCTGCAAGCCGCGTTGCGCCTGATCGCCAGCGAAGGCGAGGCGGCCTTGTTCGCGCGCCACCGGCTGCTGGCCGGCGCGGTGCATGCGGCCGTGCAGGGCTGGAGCGAGGGCGGCGCGTTGCACTTCTTCTGTCACGCGGCCGAGCACCGTTCCTTTTCGGTGACTGCGGTGGCGGTGCGTGCGGGTGTCGACGCGGAAGCGCTGCGCAGCGTCGCACGCGAGCGTTTCCAGGTGGCGCTGTCCGGCGGCCTGGGGCCACTGGCCGGACGCGTGTTCCGCATCGGGCACATGGGCGACATCAATGCCGCCATGGTGCTGGGCTGTCTGGCGGGCGTCGAGGCGGCGCTGCAGGTGCAGGGCATCCCGATCGGGCAGGGCGGCGTGCAGCGGGCGGTCGAACATCTGGCGCGAGGCTGACACTGCAGCACGCTGCCTACAATCCGCCGCAGGCCACCGGCGTGGCCGCAGCCGACGACTGGTGTATGCGCCGCGGCCTGCACTCAACTCCGAGCAAAAAAACCGATGCAGATGAAGACGAAGTCCCTCGTCCTGTGTGCCGCCGCGCTGGCCGGCGGCCTGGCGCAGGCCCAGGACACGCGCCACTCACTCGATCTCGGCGTGGTCTTCAACAACCTCGGCGATGCCAGGGTCGACGGGCCCACCGGTACCGGGGTGCCGCCGCAGGCCTCGATGGACGTCGGCAACGCCACGGCGGTGCTGCTGAACTACGAGTTCTATGCCACGCCGAACGTCGGGCTGCAGCTGGCCACCGGCATCGGTGGCTCGTTCACCGTGAACGGCGCGCGCAGCCTGGCGTCGCAGGGTGCGTTGTTCAAGGCCGATCAGTTCACCGTGACCGGCTTCGTCAACTACCACTTCTTCGAACCGGGCAATGCACTGCGGCCTTTCCTGGGCATCGGCGTGAACTACACCGGCTTCTACGGCTTGAAGTCCTACAAGGGCCAGAGTGTGGACATGAGCAACTCCTGGGGCTTGGCAGCGCAGGGCGGCGTGCGTTATGCCATCGACCGGAACTGGTCGCTCGTCGCCACGCTGGGCCTGGCCTGGGTGAAGAGTGACCTGACGCTGAGCGATGCCCTGTCTACCCAGAAGGCGAGTATCGATTTCCGTCCGGTGGTGCTGGGTCTGGGTGTGGGCTACAGCTTCTGAGGCGCGGACTGCTACAGGGTCGGGTGCTGTTGGCGGACGCGGGCTGCTGGTACGGGTAGAGGAGCCGACTGCACGACTCATCCGGGTGCTGCGGGCGGGCGCGGCTGCCTGGCGGAAAGCAATGCGCCTGCAGGCCCAGCGACCATTGGGCCGGGCAAGTGCCAGTGCGAAGTGATGCTACCGTTTGGCCTGCCATCCCCCACCCCTCACTGGAGACCGACATGAACTACCGCTGTGCCCACCGCTGGGCCTTTCCGAGCTGGGGCGGGGCCCTGGAAGAAATGACCGACGAGCTGGCCCCGCCCACCGGCCAGGAGGTCACCGTGCGAGTCACGCACTGCGGCATCTGCCATTCCGATCTGCATGTGCAGGCCGGCGGCTTCGACATGGGTGGCGGCAAGATGTCCTCGCTCGAGCGCGCCGGCACCAAGCTGCCCGTGACGATGGGCCACGAGATCGGCGGCGAGGTGGTGGAAGTCGGCCCCGAGGTGTCTTCGGGCAAAGGCGGCGTGAAGCTCGGCGACAAGGTCATCGTCTATCCCTGGCTG
>DASQFA010000574.1:0-2489 GCA_035633375.1 Rubrivivax sp. | reverse complement strand
GTGCGGTGGGTGCTGCCATGGTGTTCCCTTTCCATTGCTAAAGCATGGACACTTGTCAATTCTTGTGAAGATCGGGCCTTCCGGCGACTGGCTGCGGGGCGCACATGCCAGGCCGCCTGCATGTCGGGCCGGCGTCACGCGCAGTGCGAGGGCACGCAAGAAGGCCCGGCCCCTACTGGAACGCCACCTCGGCAAAGCTCCTCAGCTTGCGGCTGTGCAGGCTGCCCGGGCGTTGCTGCCGCAGCAGTTCGACGGCCCGCATGCCGATGCGCAAGTGCTGGTCCACGCGTTCGCGGTAGAAGGTGCTGGCCATGCCGGGCAACTTGATCTCGCCGTGCAGCGGCTTGTCGCTGACGCAGAGAAGCGTTCCGTAAGGAACCCGGAAGCGGAAGCCGTTGGCGGCGATGGTGGCGCTTTCCATGTCGACCGCTACCGCGCGGCTCTGGCTGAACCGCTTCTCGGGCGTGCTGGCCGGCCCCTGGAACGGCAGCAGCTCCCAGTTGCGGTTATCGGTAGTGGCCACGGTGCCGGTGCGCCGAACGCCCTTGAGGGCATGGCCGCTGAGCTGGGTCACGTCGGCCACCGCCTGCTCCAGCGCCACCTGGATCTCGGCCAGCGGCGGGATCGGCACCCACAGCGGCAGCTCTTCGTCGAGCACGTGGTCCTCGCGCACATAACCATGCGCCAGTACGTAGTCGCCCAGCTGCTGCGAATTGCGCAGCCCGGCGCAATGGCCCAGCATCAGCCAGGCGTGCGGGCGCAGCACGGCGATGTGGTCGGTGATGGTCTTGGCGTTGGCCGGGCCGATGCCGATGTTGACCATGGTGATGCCGCTGTGGTCGCCGCGCCTCAGGTGGTAGGCCGGCATCTGCGGCAGCCGCGGCGGCGCGCTGCCGAGCGGATCGTCCGGCTGCGCGCGGCTGCCGGCGCGGCGCGTGAGCACGTTGCCGGGCTCGACGAAGCAGTCGTAGTCGGCCTTGGGGTCGGCCATCATCTGGTGGCCCAGCTTGATGAACTCGTCGATGTAGAACTGGTAGTTGGTGAACAGGATGAAGTTCTGGAAATGCTCCGGCCCGGTGCCGGTGTAGTGGCGCAGGCGCTGCAGCGAATAGTCGACGCGCGGCGCGGTGAACAGCGCCAGCGGCTGGGCCTCGCCCGGGCGCGGCTCGTAGGTGCCGTTGGCGATGCCGTCGTCCATCGCCGCCAGGTCGGGCAGGTCGAACAGGTCGCGCATGCGCAGGCGCCGCTCGGCGCTCATCGAGCCTTCCACATGGTCGTGCTCGGCAAAGGAGAAGTGCACCGGGATCGGCTGGGAGCTGGTGCCGATCTCCAGCTCGACCTTGTGGTTGCGCAGCAGCAGGCTGAATTGCTCCAGGTAGTAGCGGCCGAAGAGCTCGGGCCGCGTCAGTGTGGTCTCGTAAGTGCCGGGGCCATAGACGAAGCCGTAGCTCAGGCGCGAATCGGCGCGCGCCACGGTCGACGTCTGCACGCGCACGAAGGGGTAGCAGGCGCGCACCCGTTGCGACATATTTTCGCCGGCAACAAAGCGCTGCAGCGACTTGCGCAGGTGCTCGATGCTGTTGCGGTAGATGTCCTGCACCTGCGCCAGCGCCTGCGCGGGGTCGTCGAAGCGCGCCGGGGCGATGAACATGGGGCGTGAGGGCATGGCGTGTCTTTGGCGGCTCTGGGTTGGCGCATCATAGTGAGCGCTGCGCATGACACTTTGCAGCGGGGGGATGCATGCGATACCTGAACGACGCCGGCGGCCGCTACAAACTGCCGCTGAAGAGCGACAGCGGCAAGACCCTGTGCACGCTGTTGTGGGGCGACCCGCTGCAGGAGATCGCGCGCGACGGCGAGCGCGTCAAGGTGCGCGCCCGCCGCCGCACCGGCTGGCTGCCGGCCAGCGCGGTGGGCGATGTCGGGCTGCTGGAGATCTACATCATCGACGTCGGCCAGGGCGACGGCGTGCTGATGCGCACGCCGCACGACGATGCCTGGCACATGATCGATGCCGGCATCCGCGCGGCCGAGCAGATGACGCGCAAGGGCGCCGCCAACTTCGTGCGCTGGAAGTTCATCGACGACCTGCAGCGCGAGCGCGTGACGCTGGCAAACATGATCGTCACCCACCCCGATGCCGACCACTACGGCGGCATGGTCGACCTGCTGAATGGTGCGTTGCCCGACGGGCGCAGCTTCGCCATCGACGTCGACCGCTTCTGGCATTGCGGTATCGGCCGCTTCAAGGACGGCGACAAGCTCGGCAGCGTGCGTGCCGATAGCCGCACCACGCCGCTGCCGAACGCCGGCTTCAACCTGAAGGCCGAGGGCCGGTTCATTGTCGAGCTGCTCGACGGCAAGACCCATTTCGGCCGGCCTGCCCGCCCCTTCGCCACCGACTTTGCGGCACTGGCCACGCTGGTGGGCAAGCTGCCGAAGAAGGTCAGCAGCCTGTCGCAGGCCAACACCTGGCTGCCCGGCTACGC
>DASQFA010000573.1:0-5990 GCA_035633375.1 Rubrivivax sp. | reverse complement strand
AACAGGAACTCGCCGACCGCACCGCGGCCGTGCGTGACCATCACGATCATGTCGCAGCCGTGTGATTCGGCCGCGGCGATGATGGCGCGGTCGACGTTGGCGACCTGGTCGTAGTGGCCCTCGAAGGCCACACCGGCCTCGGCCGCACGGGCCTCGAAGCGTGACAGCAACACGCGCGCATGGGCTTCGGTCATCGCGTCGTGGCCCGCGGCCTCTTCTTCCAGCAGCCATTGCTGGCGCGGCCCGGACACTGGCGCCATCAGGGGTTCGGCCACGAAGCCGACGAGTGCCGCATTCAACTGGCGCGCCAAAGCGATGCTGCCGGCGATGGCACGCTCCGACAGCTCACTGCCGTCGACCGGCACAAGGATGCGTTGGTACATGGCATGGCTCCTTCAACCCGCAGCGTGGGCACGGCAAGCGTCGCAGGCACTCTAGGCACGTGCGCCACCATGCACTTTGCGTTGGCACAAGGCTTTGCCGCTTCGCGCTCGCCCTGCCGGCGGCAGGATCAGCCTCAGAGTTCGGCAAGTTTGCCTTGCACCCAGCGCTCGCGCAGCTTGAACTTCCGCATCTTGCCCGAGCCAGTCAAGGGGAAAGCCTCGAGCGCATACCAATGGCGCGGCGTGCGCGGCAACAGCTTCTCGCGTATGTAGTCGATGAGCGGGCTCTTGTCGAGTTGCTGCCCCGTCTTGGCGCGCAGGAAGGCCGCCACCTGCTCGTCCCACCTGGCGTCGGGCAACGCGACCACCGCCACCTCGCCCACCGTCGGGTCGCGCAACAGCAGTTCTTCCAGCTCGCGCGGGTAAATGTTCTCGCCGCCGCGCAGCGCGGCGACTGCGCATGCAGCTCGGCATAGGTCCACCGCCGCCGTGCGGCCGGCTCGGGCATGCCGGCGATCAGCGCCCGGCGATCGCGCGTGGTTTCGGCCGCCCCGGCGAGCAACGCGCCGATCGTGATGTCGCGCAGCGGCGGCTCGGTGAGGCCGGTGGCGGTGGGACAACGTCAGTGCCATGTTCGAACGCCTGCTCTTCGGGCTGCTGTGGCGGGCACGAAGGGCACATGGCGGTGCGGCAGCGGGCAGTGCCTGAGTGCGTTGCCCATTCAGCCTGCCACGGGCTTTGCGGTGCGAACATGCCAGGAACCCGTCGATCGAACTACACTGAAATCCCAGCGCAGGCGGTGAGAGCGCGACGCACCGAAATGCTGCCCGTCCCGGAGACACCCCGCATGACCCAGGCCTTTATCTGCGACGCCATCCGCACGCCTTTCGGCCGCTATGGTGGCGCGCTGTCCTCGGTGCGCGCCGACGACCTGGGGGCCATACCGATGCGTGCGCTGATGCAACGCAACCCCAAGGTCGACTGGCAGGGGTTAAGCGACGTGCTCTACGGCTGCGCCAACCAGGCCGGCGAGGACAACCGCAACGTGGCGCGCATGGCGGCGCTGCTGGCCGGGCTGCCGATCGAGGTGCCGGGCGCCACCATCAATCGCCTGTGCGGCTCGGGCCTGGACGCGGTGGGTTCGGCCGCACGCGCCATCCGCAGCGGCGAGGCCATGCTGATCATCGCCGGCGGCGTGGAAAGCATGAGCCGCGCGCCCTTCGTCATGCCCAAGGCCGATAGCGCGTTCTCCCGTGCCAACGCGGTGTACGACACCACCATCGGCTGGCGCTTCGTCAACAAGTTGATGAAGGAGCTGTACGGCGTCGATTCGATGCCCGAGACGGCCGAGAACGTGGCCACGCAGTTCAAGATCGAACGCCAGGCGCAGGACCGCATGGCGCTGGCCAGCCAGCTGAAGGCGGTGGCGGCGCAGAAGAGCGGCTTCTTCGCGCGCGAGATCACGCCGGTGGGCGTCGCCCAGAAGAAGGGCGATCCCGTGGTCGTGAGCAAGGACGAGCACCCGCGCGAGACCTCGCTCGAGGCGCTGGCGAAACTGAAGCCCATCGTGCGACCGGACGGCACGGTCACGGCCGGCAACGCCAGTGGCGTGAACGACGGCGCCTGCGCGCTGCTGTTGGCCAGCGAAGCCGGCGCGGCGCGGCACGGCCTGAAGCCGCGTGCGCGCGTGGTCGGCATGGCCACCGCCGGCGTGGCGCCGCGAATCATGGGCTTCGGCCCGGCGCCCGCCGTGCGCAAAGTGCTCGAGCTGACCGGCCTGTCGCTGGCACGGATGGACGTGATCGAGCTCAACGAAGCCTTCGCCGCACAGGGCCTGGCGGTGCTGCGCGACCTGGGCCTGGCCGACGACGACGCCCGTGTCAACCCGAACGGCGGCGCCATCGCGCTCGGGCATCCTCTGGGCGCCAGCGGCGCCCGGCTGGCCACCACCGCGTTGAACCAGCTCGAACGCATCGGCGGGCGCTACGCACTGTGCACCATGTGCATCGGCGTCGGACAGGGCATTGCGCTGGTGATCGAGCGCGTCTGACGCGCTGACCTTAGCTCAAGGGCCAACACCGGGCCAACACGGGGTTTGCGTGCACGCAGGGTATTGATATCCTCGCCTGCAACCGCGACGCAATGCCGTGGTCTTGCTCGGTGCGTCGCGGTGGGTGGTGTCAGCGTGTCCAGCAATCGGTCTTGGTCATCATGCCGGCCTTGATCCTCAGCTGCAAGCGGCCATCGGGTGCTATCGACAGTCGGCCGGGAAGTTCTTGCCGGCACGCGGCGCGTACACCATGCCGCCACTCCAACCCGCGGCCGTGGCCTTGAAGCCGGACAGCACCTCGATGCCAATCAGCGGCCGCTCGCGCTGCGCCGCATCGGCGTTGTTGACATCGCCGAGCGGCTTGCCGTCACGCATCGGCTCCTTCAGCCAGACGAGCTTGCCGGTGTGGACGGTGCTGCCATCGGCCGCTTTGCCGGCCGTGACCTCGACCTTGGAGGCGCCATCGTCGGTGAGCTAGGCACCCAGCAGCCGCTGCAAGCTCGATCCGATGTGTTGGCCCATGATCACCCCCTCGTGACGCCGACAAAATGGTAGCAACTCCTGGCCAATCCGATGCCGTGGGGCGGAGCATGCTAGGGATTGCCCTCAGCAGCTCGGGGCCGGCGGGTGCCGCCAGCGCGCGCCATGGCCGCTACGCTACAGGCTCGGCCATTGCGGGAGACGCGATATGAGAACCCAGGTCGCCATCATCGGCGCCGGCCCGGCGGGCTTGCTGCTCGGTGCCTTGCTGCACAAGCACGGCATCGACAACATCATCGTCGAGCAGCGCAGCGCCGCCTACGTGCTGGGCCGCATCCGCGCCGGGGTGCTGGAGCCGATCGCCGTCGATCTGCTGGCCGAGGCCGGCGTCGATGCGCGGCTGCGTGCCGAAGGCCTGCCGCACGACGGCTTCGACATGTGCTTCGGCGGCCAGCGCCACCGCATCGACCTGTTCGGCCTGACCGGCAGGCGCGTCACGGTCTACGGCCAGACCGAGGTGACGCACGACCTGATGGACGCGCGCACCGCGCAGGGGCAGCCCGTCGTCTACGAAGCGCAGGACGTGAGCGTGCATGACTTCGACGGCCACGCGCCGCGGGTGCGTTATGTGCGCCACGGCGTGGCGCAGCAGATCGAATGCGACTTCATTGCCGGCTGCGACGGCTTCCACGGGGTGTGCCGCGCCAGCGTGCCGAAGGCCGCGATCAAGACCTTCGAGAAGGTCTATCCCTTCGGCTGGCTGGGCGTGCTGGCCGACGTGCCGCCGGTGGCGCATGAGTTGATCTACGCCAACCACGAGCGCGGCTTCGCGCTGTGCAGCATGCGCAGCCGCACGCGCAGCCGCTACTACGTGCAGTGCTCGCTGGCCGACGACGTGAAGGGCTGGACGGACGATGCCTTCTGGGCCGAGCTGAAGGCCCGCCTGCCGCCCGAGACCGCCCGGCACCTGGTGACCGGGCCATCGATCGAGAAAAGCATCGCGCCGCTGCGCAGCTTCGTCACCGAGCCGATGCGCTTCGGCCGGCTGTTCCTGGCTGGCGACGCCGCGCACATCGTGCCGCCCACCGGTGCCAAGGGCCTGAACCTGGCGGCCTCCGACGTGGCACTGCTGTCACGCGCGCTGGCCGAGCACTACCGCGGCCACGACGAGGGCCTCGACCAGTATTCGCGGCACGCGCTGGCGCGCATCTGGAAGGCCGAGCGCTTTTCCTGGTGGTTCACGATGCTGATGCACAGCTTGCCCGAGAACGGCGAGTTCGGCGCGAAGATGCAAAGGGCCGAGCTGGACTATCTGTTCAGCTCGCGTGCGGCGCAGATGGTGGTGGCCGAGAACTACGTCGGGCTGGCGTTGTAGGCAGACGCGGCCGGAGCAGGCGCGCTGCGCCGTGCTTGCCGGCGCGGCGCTTCGCCCCAGCGCCCGGGCCGGCGCCTAAACTCGCTACCTGCAAGGACTATTCTTTGGTTGAAGCGACATGGACGCCTACATCGTCATCGGCAACTCGAATACGCGCAAGGCCTCGGTGGTGCGCAGCCTGAGCGGCTGCTTCAACCGCAGCCTGCGCGACATCCAGCCCGACGGCGGCAAGCCTGTGCTGCGGCTGTATGCGCGGGTCGGCTCGCTGCAGGACAGCAAGGTCGGGCCCGAGGACTTTCTGGCCGAAGTGCCGCGCGCGCGCTGCGATGCGGTGCTGTGCTGCCTGTCGCCCACGGCGCACCCGGACCACCCCGAGCGCTTTGCGGACGCGCTGGCCTACCTGGCGGCCTTCAAGGCGGCCGGCTGGCGCATCCGCTCGATCGCCGTGCTTGGCCAGAACGGCGGCGGCGTGCGCTCGCCGAGCCTGCGCCAGTTTCCGCTGGCGCCGACCGCGCCGATCAACGTCACGGCGCGCGCGGTGCGCCTGCACTTCGGCTGGGAGTAGCATCGATCATGGACCGCCGCACTGCCGTTGTAGGCATGGCCGCTTTAGGGCCGGTGCCTTTGACACGGGCCCAGGCGCAAGCGGTGCGCAACGCCCGCGTCGCCTGGGTGACGATCGCACGCGCCGATCCCGATTCGCCCTTCTTGCAGGGCTTTCGCGGCCGGCTGCGCGAACTGGGCTGGGTCGAGGGCCGCAACCTGAGGCTCGACATCTGGGGTGGCGACGGCACGGGGGCACGCATGAAGGAGCTGGTGACTCTGGTCGTGGCCAGCAAGCCGGACGTGATCGTGGCCACCGGTGGCCCGACCGCGCGCTTCTTTGCCGATGCCGAGGTGCCGCAGCCGGTGGCCTTTACGAGCAGCGCAGACGTTGTGATGTCGGGGTTGGTTCACACCTGGGCGCGGCCTGGCGTCAATCGCACGGGAGTCTCGTTCTTTTCGCTGGAGCTGATACCCAAGCGTCTGGCGCTGATGAAGGAGTGCCTGCCCCACATGAAGCAGGTGGCCATTGTCGGCTGGCCTCCGCACGGCGGCGAAGGCCTGGAGCTCGACGCCGCCAAGGCCGCCGCGGCCCGGCTCAGCCTGCAGCACGGCTACTACGGCGTGCACAACGCGGCCGAGGTCGACGCGGCGCTGGAAGCGATTGCGCAGACCAAGGCCGATGCCATCATGGTGTTTGCAGGCACCGTCGCGGCCGCGCATGCCGATCGCTTCGCCGCGTTTAGCTTGCGCACGCGCATACCGGCCGTCTCCGCCTGGGCAGCCTTTGCGGAAAGCGGCAACCTGATGAGCTATGGCCCGGTGCTGCGCGAAAGTTTTGTCACCCTGGCCGGCATCGTCGATCGGCTTCTGAATGGCGCCAAAGCCGCCGACACGCCAGTGGAGCGGCCCACCCGCATCGAGATGGTGCTGAACATGAAGACCGCGAATGCGCTTGGCCTGAAGGTGCCGCAAACGACCTTGCTGCAGGCCGACCGGCTGATCGAATGACCGGGTCGGCATGGGCCTGCCTCGCAGCCGCGGCACGCGGTTATATTGGCATCGCACCGGGTGCCAACCCGGCGCGGGAAGCAACGCTTGATCGACCTGCTCGACATCCGCCATGTACGCCTGGGCACGCGCGACAGGGTGGCGGCCG
>DASQFA010000572.1:0-5903 GCA_035633375.1 Rubrivivax sp. | reverse complement strand
CGCCGCAGCCGCGCCGTCAGCCTGCGCCACGGCCCCGACAGTGCGGCCGCCGTGCACCAACGCTCCTGCGTCATCGCGCCGCTGATCGCGCAGCGCGAGCTGCTGGGCTACCTGTATGCCGACATCGAAGGTGCGTTCGGCCGCTTCGGCAATGCCGACCGCGATTTGCTGGCCATGCTGGCCGCGCAGGCCGCGGTGGCGCTGGCGCACATCCGCGCCAACGAGGGGCTGGAAGCCAAGGTGGCCGAGCGCACCGCGGAAGCGCAGGCAACGCGCGAGCGCGCAGAGCAGCGCGCCGGCGAGCTGGGGTTGATCAACCGCATCCAGCAGGGCATCGCCGCGGAGCTGAAGTTCCAGGCCGTGGTCGACCTGGTGGGCGACACGCTGAGCGAGGTGTTCAGCGACCGCGACGTGTCGATCTTCTGGTGGGACGCCGCGGCCGGCCTGAGCCACGGGCTGTATGTGCGGCTGCACGGCCAGCGTGTCAGCGTGCAGCCGGTGCGGCCCGACCCCGCCGGCCGCATTGCCCGGGCCTTTGCGCAGGGCGCGACGGTGGTGGCCCACAACCGCGCCGAGATGGCCGCCTGGGGCATGCGCGCGATGCAGGGCAAGCAGCTCGCGATGTCCACCGCGCTGGTGCCGATCATGCTGGGCGAACGGCGCATCGGCACGCTCGGGTTGAACGACCACAGCCATGAGAACGCCTTCGGCGAGGCCGAGGTGGGGCTGCTGCGTACCGTGGCTGCGAGCCTGGGCGTGGGCCTGGAGAACGCGCGCCTGTTCGACGACGCGCAGCGGCTGCTGAAGCAGACCGAGCAGCGCGCCAGCGAGCTGGCGGTGATCAACAGCATCCAGCAGGGAATGGCGGCCAACCTGAGCTTCCAGGCCATCATCGACGTCGTCGGCGACCGGCTGCGCGAGCTGTTCAACAGCGACGACATCGGCATCAGCCTGCTCGACGAGCCGTCGGACCACATCCACACAGTCTATGCCGTCGAGCGCGGGCAGCGGCTGCAGATACCGCCCTTCCGGCGCGACTCGCAGACGAAGATCGTCGACGAGCTGATGACCGGCCGGCCGGTGGTGCTGAAGGACCGCGCCGCCGCGCAGGCCTATGGCATCCGAACGGTGCCCGGCACGGTACCCAGCCGCTCCAGCGTGTTCGTGCCGGTGATGGTGGGCCAGCACCTGCGCCTGGCCATCCGCCTGGTGAGCCTGGAGCGCGAGGACGCCTTCGACGAGGCCACCGTGCGCATGCTGAGCACGGTGGCCGCGAGCATGGGCGTGGCGCTGGAAAACGTGCGTCTGTTCAACGAGACCAAGGAGGCGCTGGAGCAGCGCACGGCCACCGCCGAAGTGCTGCAGGTCATCAGCCAGTCGCCCGACGACGTGCAGCCGGTGTTCGAGGCCATCGCCGAGCGCGCCAAGCTGCTGTGCAACGCCACCGTCAGCGGAGTGGCCCGTTTTGACGGCCAGCAGGTGCACCTGGTGGCGTTCCACGGCGTCTCACCCGAGGCCGATGCCGCCATGCGCGCCGTGTTTCCGGTGCCCGTGACTGCAGCCACGATCACCGCGCGCGCCATCCGCGAACGCGTACCGGTGCAGGCTGCCGACGTCCAGGCCGATGCCGACTACGCCGCCAAGGAGGCCGCCCGCCTCAGCGGATACCGTAGCAACCTGGCCGTGCCGATGCTGCACGACGGCAACGTGGTCGGCTCGATCGCCGTGTGCCGCGCCGAGGTGGGCCTGTTTCCCGACAGCCAGATCAAGCTGCTGCAGACCTTTGCCGACCAGGCGGTGATCGCGATCGAGAACGTGCGCCTGTTCCGCGAGACGCAGGAGGCGCTGAGCCACCAGACCGCCAGCGCCGACATCCTGCGCGTGATCAGCGCTTCGCCCACCGACGTGCAACCGGTGTTCGACGCCATCGCCGAACGTGCCCGCGTGCTTTGTGGCGCGGTGGTCAGCGGGGTCAGCCGTTTCGATGGTGAGTGGGTGCACCTGGCGGCCGTCGATGGCGTCAGCCCGGATGCGCTGGAAGTGATGCACGCGGCCTTCCCCATGCGATCGGGCTCCGGCTCGATCAATGCGCGGGCGATCCGCGACCGGGCCGCAGTGCAGATCGCCGACGTGCTGGCCGATCGCGGCTACG
This sequence comes from Rubrivivax sp., assembly GCA_035633375.1. GTDB lineage: Bacteria > Pseudomonadota > Gammaproteobacteria > Burkholderiales > Burkholderiaceae_C > Rubrivivax. The sequence goes on along the minus strand of DASQFA010000572.1, from coordinate 3,751 downwards.
AGGCCAAGGCCGCCGCGCAGCGGGCGGGCTATCGCAGCGGCCTGGCCGTGCCGATGCGAAAGGATGGCCGCGTGGTCGGCGCCATCGCAGTCTTCCGCGCCGAGACGGGCGAGTTCCCCGCGAGCATGCTGAAGTTGCTGCAGAGCTTCGCCGACCAGGCAGTGATCGCCATCGAGAACGTACGCCTGTTCCGCGAGACGCAAGAGGCGCTGGAGCAGCAGACGGCCAGCGCCGAGGTGCTGCAGGTCATCAGCAGTTCGGTGGCCGACACGCAGCCGGTGTTCGAGCGCATCCTGGCCGGCTGCCAGCGCCTGTTTGCCGGCAGCTGGCACTCGGTCTTCGTGTTCGACGAAGACCGCCGCGAGTTGCGCCTGGCCGCGCACCATGGTGTACTGGGTGACGAGCTGCGGCGCTTCTTTCCGGTGCCGCTGAGCGACGCGCACCCGCTGCAGCTGGCCATTCGCGAAGGCCGCGTGCTGCGCTACGACAACGTGCTCGAAGGCCCCGACGTGATCGCCGACGTGCGCCAGGTGATCCAGGCCATGGCCTTCGGCAACTGCTCACAGGTCTTCATGCCGCTGATGTGGGAAGGGCGCGGCATCGGTGCGCTGGTGATGGTGCGCACACCGCCCGAGCCCTTCGACGACGGCGACATCGCGCAGCTCAAGACCTTTGCCGACCAGGCGGTGATCGCCATCCAGAATTCGCGCCTGTTCAACGAGACGAAAGAGGCGCTGGAACGTGAGACCGCCAGCGCCGAGGTGCTGCGCGTCGTCGGCAGTTCGATGGCCGATGCACAGCCGGTGTTCGAAAGCATCTGCGCCAGCATGTCGCGTCTATTGCCGGATGCGGACCTGGCGATCGGCTCGCTCGGCGAAGACGACCTGATCCATTGGCGCGCCGGGTTCGGCGACTCGCTCGAGGTGATGCGCTCGTTGTTCCCGCGGCCGGCACCGGCCAGCGCCCGGTTGCTGACGGGCAAGGCGACTTTCCTGCCCGACCTGCTGCATGGCGAGGGCGTGCCCGAAAGCCTGCGCGAAGCGGCGCGCAAGTTGGGCCGCAACTGCGCGATGCTCAGCGCCGTGATGACCGCGGGCGACCGGGTGTACGGCACGATCTCGGCGTTCCACTTCGACATGCGGCCGTTCAGTGACGACGACGCGCGGCTGATCAAGAGCTTCGCCGACCAGGCGGTGATCGCGATCCAGAACGCGCAGCTGTTCAACGAGACGCAGGAAACGCTGCAGCAGCAGAAGGCCTCGGCCGAGGTGCTGGCCGTCATCAGCAGCTCGGTGTCGGACGTGCAGCCGGTGTTCGAGAAGATCCTCGACAGCTGCAAGCACCTGTTCGGCGGCGACGAGCTCGACGTGCTGCTGGTGGACGAGAAGGGCCAGCTGAACATTGCCGCTTATCGCGGCGTGGCGCACGACATCGTCGCCGCCACGTTCCCGGCACCAGTGGAACGTACCCCCGCCGGCCGCGCGCTGCGCGAGCGGCGCGTGATGCACTGGCCCGACCTGATCGACGGCGACGACGTGCCGGGCGTGCTGCGCAAGATGGCCAAGCTGATCGGCTACCGCTCGATGGTCTTCGCGCCGATGCTGTGGAACGAGCGCGGCATCGGCGCCATCGGCGTGGCGCGCTCAACAGGCCCCTTCAAGCCGAAGGAGCTGGCGATGCTGCAGACCTTCGCCGACCAGGCGGTGATCGCGATCCAGAACGCGCGGCTGTTCAACGAGACCAAGGAGGCGCTGGAGCGGCAGACTGCCACGGCCGAAATCCTGAAGGTCATCAGCGAATCGCCGACCGACGTGCAGCCGGTGTTTGAGGCCATCGTCCAGACCGGCATGCGCCTGTTCCCGGGAGCGGCAGTCGCCGTCAGCCAGCCCGATGGCGCAAGGGTGGTGCTGCGTGCAATCGCCGGCGATGCCGAAAGGGCCGCTGCATGGCGCGCGGTGTATCCCTTCCCGCTGACGCGCGACTACATGCACGGCGAGGCGCTGCTCGACTGTCATCGTGTCGACGTACCCGACGTCGCCGCCGCCGCCGAGCGCTACATGCGCGGCAGCGCCAACTTCTTGGACAGCGGTTACCGTGCGCTTACGGTCGTGCCGATGACCCGCGCGGGCGCCGCCATCGGAGCCATCTCGGTGGTGCGGTCCGAGCCCGGCCCACTGAGCGCGCATCAACTCGAGCTGCTCGAAACGTTTGCCGACCAGGCGGTGATCGCCATCGAGAACGTGCGCCTGTTCAACGAGACCAAGGAGGCGCTGTCGCACCAGACCGCGACAGCCGAGGTGTTGCAGGTCATCAGCAGCTCGGTGGCCGACACCGCGCCGGTGTTCGAAAAGATCCTCGCGAGCTGCCAGCTCCTATTCTCGGGGCACACCGTCGGCATGACACTGATCCGCGAGGACGGTCTGCTCGACGTGGTGGCCAATGTCGGGCCGGGGCTGGACGCATTGAAGCGGGTATTCCCGCAGCCGCTGACGCGCGACACCTCCTCGGGGCTGGCCATCCTCGACCGCCTGGTGCTGGCCTATGCCGACGTGGATGACGGCGCGATGCCGCCCGCCTCGCGCGATGGCGCGCATGCGCTCGGCGTCGGTTCGATGGCCTTCGCGCCGATGCTGTTCGAGGGCCGCGGCATCGGCACGCTGTGGGTCGGCCGCAAGGCCAAAGAGGCCTTCGGCGCCAAGCAGCTCGCCTTGCTGAAGACCTTCGCCGACCAGGCCGTCATCGCGATCCAGAACGCGCGGCTGTTCAATGAGACGAAGGAGGCGCTGGAGCGGCAGATTGCCACTGCCGAGGTGCTGCGGGTGATCGGCGCGTCGATGAACGACGCGCAACCAGTGTTCGACGCCATCGTCGGCGCCGCCGCGCGCCTGTTTGACTCCAACGCAGTGCTCGTCGACTACAACGGCCAGTTGATGCAGATGCGCGCGTCGATGAACGCCGACGCGGCGTATGACGCGAGGATCCGCTTGCGCTTCCCGCGGCCAGCGACGCACGACACGGCCGTCGGCCGTGCGGTCGCATCGCGGGCCACCGCGGTGATCGAGAACACCGACGCCGAGCCGGGCTACTCGATGCACGGCGGCGATGCTGTCGGATTCCGCAGTGTGCTGGCCGTGCCGCTGCTGCACGATGGAAACCCGATCGGTGCCATCGCCGTCGGCCGCCCCGCTCCTGGGCCGTTCACTGCCGAGCAGGCGTCCCTGCTGCAGGCATTCGCCGATCAGGCGGTGATCGCGATCCAGAACGCAAAGATGTTCAAGGAAACGCAGGAAGCCCGCGCCCAGGCCGAAGCCGCCAACGAAGCCAAGAGCGCGTTCCTGGCGACGATGAGCCACGAGATCCGCACGCCGATGAATGCGGTCATCGGCATGAGCGGGCTGCTGCTGGACACGCCTTTGTCCGACGAGCAGCGCGACTTTGCGTCGACCATCCGCGACAGCGGCGATTCGCTGCTGACCATCATCAACGACATCCTCGACTTCTCCAAGATCGAGGCCGGGCGAATGGACATCGAAGCCCACCCCTTCGACCTGCGCGACTGCGTCGAATCGGCGCTGGACCTGATCGCCGGTCGCGCCGCCGAGAAGCACCTGGACATCGCCTATGTCTTCGAAAGCAATGGCGAAGGCGAGGTGCCGCCGGTGATCGACGGCGACGTCACCCGGCTGCGGCAGATCCTGCTCAACCTGTTCAGCAACGCAGTCAAGTTCACCGAAGCCGGAGAGGTGGTACT
>DASQFA010000571.1:0-1564 GCA_035633375.1 Rubrivivax sp. | reverse complement strand
GGGCTGCGCAGATGCCAGGCCTTGGGCCGCGTGAAGGCCTGGATGCCGTAGGTGGACAAGGTCAGGCCGACGCCCGAATCGCCATGCCCCGACCAGGGCAGCCGTGGGCTGACGCGGTCACAGCAGTTCCAGTAGACGCTGCCGGCATTCAGCTGCGCCAGCAGCTCGCGCGCCTTGGCCTCGTCGCGGGTGTAGACGCCGGCCGTCAGGCCGTAGCGGGTGTCGTTCATCAGCGCCAGGGCTTCGGCATCGCTGCCGACCTTCTGGATGCCGATGATCGGGCCGAAGCTCTCCTCGCGCATCAACTCCATGCGGTGGTCGGCGCCACTGAAGACGGTGGGCTCGAACCAGTTTCCCGGGCCGGGCAGGGCGTGGCCGCCGCAGTGCAGCACGGCACCTTTGGCCAGCGCGTCGTCGGTCTGCGCCTGCAGCAGCGCCAGTTGCGGTGCGCGCGTGATTGCACCGATGTAGGTGTCTTCCTGCAGCGGATCGCCCAGGCGCATGCCCTTGACGGTGGCGACGAAACGTTCGACGAAGGCGTCGTGCAGGCTCTCGTGCACGTAGATGCGCTCCACCGAGCAGCAACTCTGGCCGGTGTTGTACATCGCGCCATCGGCCAGGCTCTCGGCGGCGGACAGCGCATCGGCATCGGCGCGCACATAGGCCGGGTCCTTGCCGCCGAGCTCGAGTTGCAGCCGCAGCAGCTTGGGCGCCACGGCCTGGGCGATGCGCACGCCGGTGGCATGGCTGCCGGTGAAGAACACGCCGTCCAGCCGCTGCTGCAACAGCACTGAGCCGACATCGCCGGCACCGACCAGGCATTGCATCACCTCACCCGGCACCCCGGCGGCGTGCAGCAGCCGGGTGATATGCAGCCCCGTCAGCGTGGCGTGCTCCGAGGGCTTGTACAGCACCGCGTTGCCGGTCAGCAGCGCCGGCACGATGACATTGCAGCCGACGAACCACGGGTAGTTCCAGGCCGAGATGTTGGCCACCACACCGAGCGGGATGTGCGTGATCTGCTCGTGCATGCCGCCGCCATCGAACATATGCTCGTCGCGCACCGCCACTTCGGTCTGTTCGAGGAAGAAGTCGATGCGCGGCAACAGGCCGTTGAGCTCGTTGCGCGCCTGGGAAATGGGCTTGCCCATCTCCAGCGTCAGCGTGTGCGCCAGTGCGTCGAGCTCGGCCACGACGCCGGCGCGAAAACGCTGCATCATGGCCAGCTTCTCGGCCAGTGGCACGCGGCCCCAGGTCGACAAGGAGGCGCGCGCCGTGGCGGCCTTGGCCGCCACGCTGGCGGCGTCGTCGGCATTCGGTTGGGCCAGCAGCATGCCGTTGGCGGGGTTGTGGACTTTCAGCGTGGGCATGGCGTGTGGGGGTGGGTTCAGACTTGGCGTGCGGCGCGTGCGGCGCGTGCGGTGCGTGCGGCGGCGAGGAAGTCCTCGAGTATCGCGGTGTCGTCGAAGGTGCCGTGGACGTCGCTGTCGTGAAACTCGGGGTGCCACTGCACGGCAGCCACATAGCCTGGACCGCGTCTGCGGATGGCCTCGATCAGGCCGTC
>DASQFA010000570.1:0-5662 GCA_035633375.1 Rubrivivax sp. | reverse complement strand
CACGCCAGCGCTGATGGCACGAAACAGCGCGGCCTCCATCGCGGCATGCACGCGGCCGTTGCCGGTGCCGGCCACGACCAGGCCGCGAGGGGCCTGCGCCATCAGCGCCTCGACCAGCAGCGGCCCCGCGCCGGCGTGGCTGTAGACGATCTCCACACGCGGCCATTCGTGCGCCGGGCGCTGCAGCGCCTGCTGGCCGATGGCGGCCTGTTCGGGCCAGGCTTGAAAGCGCCGCAAGCGCCCCTCTTCGATGCGCCCGAGCGGACCGGCATCGCCACCACTCAGGGCATCGATGCGGTAGCTGTGCGCTTTGCGCAGCCCGACTGCAGCGAACACCGTGTTGGCCATCACAGCCACAACGCCGCGCGCGCCCGGCCAGCACGCCAGGCTCAGCGCGTCACGCAGGTTCTGCGGCCCGTCGGCGAGCAGCGCACTGGCCGGGCGCATGGCTGCGGTCAGCACCACGGGCTTGCAGGGTGCCAGCACACGGTGCAGGAAGTAGGCGGTTTCTTCCAGTGTGTCGGTGCCGTGCGTGATGACAATGCCGGCCACCGTGTCGCGCGCCAGGTGCTGCGACACACGCTGACCCAGGCGTTGCCACAGGCTGTGATCCATGTCCTTGCTGTCGACCTGCGCCAGCTGTTCGGCTTCCAGCCGCATCGCGCCGGGCGCGGCCACGCCCTGCAGCAACTGAGCCACGCCCAGCTGGGCCGCCTGGTAGCCGACGTTGTCGTGCGGGCTGCCGGAGGTGCCGGCGATGGTGCCGCCGGTGCCCAGGATGACCAGCGTGGAGGCTTGGCTTTGCATTTTTCGGAACTATGTATGAAAATTCAGTCACTGGACAAACACCCAGCACCGGAACGAAACCCCATGATCGAAAGCCCCAAGCTCACAGACCGCCAACAACAGATCCTCGACTTGGTGCAAAGCGCCATCGAGCGCACCGGCGCCCCGCCCACCCGGGCCGAGATCGCGGCCGAGCTGGGCTTTCGTTCGGCCAATGCGGCGGAAGAGCACCTGCAGGCCCTGGCGCGCAAGGGCGTGATCGAACTCGTGGGCGGCACCTCGCGCGGCATCCGCTTGAAGTCTGACACATTGCGCGCACTCGCCGCCGCCCGCCTCAGCCAATATGGCAAGCAATACAGCCTGCCGCTGCCGAGCCTTGCGCAACTCAGCCTGCCGCTGGTTGGGCGCGTCGCGGCCGGCTCGCCCATGCTGGCCCAGGAACATATCGACCAGACCTACCTGATGGAAGCCAGCCTGTTCGCGCGACGGCCCGACTACCTGCTCAAGGTGCGCGGCATGAGCATGCGCGACGTCGGCATCATGGACGGCGACCTGCTCGCGGTGCAAAAGTCGCGCGAGGCCAAGAACGGCCAGATCGTGGTCGCGCGCCTGGGCGACGAGGTCACCGTGAAGCGCTTTCGCAAGACCAAATCCGGCATCGAACTCATCCCGGAGAACCCCGATTTCGAGACCCTGCACGTGGCGGCCGATGCCGAAGACTTCGAGCTCGAAGGGGTGGCCGTGGGCCTGATCCGCAACACCATGCTGATGTAGCGGGGCATGTCATGCTCAAGTCTCCAAAGGCGGTTAGCCCGGCGCAATGCCAGAAGCTGGAGCAGTTGCCGAACATAGGCCCTGCGTTGGCGGCAGACTTGCGGTTGCTCGGCATCACCCACCCCGGCGAACTGCGCTCGCGCGACCCATTCGTGCTGTACCAGGCCTTGTGCGCGGCCACGGGCAAGCGCCAGGACCCTTGTGTGCTCGACACCTTCATGGCCGCCACCGATTTCATGCGCGGCGCAGCACCCACGCCGTGGTGGCGCTACACCGCGCAGCGCAAGCGCCTCTACGGCGCCGTCTGAGCGCCGGCTTCGGTCAAGGCGGCCGGGTCGGCCCGCGCGGCACGCCGGGCGCGCGTGGCACCGATTGACCCTCGGCCCCATGCACAGGCCTCGAGCCTTGCCCACTGCCAGACACGAACTGGCGCACCTTGCACCCTTTGTTTCAACTTTCACACGGTGATCGAGGTCGAACAATGCGCTCAAGTTTGTTGCGTCGTGTCCGAAGTCACAATCATGATGTCTTTCAGCCTGCTTCTGCGTCCCAGGTATCGCGACTCGCTGGCGTCGCGCATCGGATGGCGTGCCGAGGTCTGCCCACCCTCGCTGCGCCAGGCGCCAGGTTCAGCCTGGAGCCGTCTGTGGTTCTGGCTGCTGGCGCCAGGCCCGTTGCAGGCGTCGCCCAGCTTGAGCCGCCTGCCGCCGGTACGCCAGGACTTCATCGACAGCCTGGACGACATCCGCACCCAACAAGGCTGCACGCTGTGCACGCGCATCGACCATGCGCGCTCGCTGCGCGAGCTGTGGCATCTGCGCGCGGAGCTGTACAACGTGGTCGCCCTGAACCACAGTCAGCACGAAGCCGAACGCCGTCTCGCGCGGCTGAACCGGCACTTCCCCACGCGTGCACCGCGGTCTGGCTTCGTGCCGCTGCTGCCATGAACAACGCCGCACCTCGCCATCACCTGGCCCGGCCTGCCCTGACTGGCGCAGGCATGCCGCAAGATCGGCAAGCACGCATCGCCGCACGCCGCGCCTTCGTCAACCTGAAGCAGACTTACCTGCTGGCCATCGAGGCCCTGCCCGGCCCGCGCGCCGACTGGCTGCGCTTCCAGATCCGGCACGCCGAAGAACCGGCCGATCTGTGGCTGCTGCGCGCTGCCGTATTCGATGCCCTGCCACAGCCCAGCCACCGCGCCGAGCGCGACACGCTGCAGCACGGCATCGAATCGCTGTTTCCGCGACGCAGCGCAAGCAGCGGTTTCGCGCCGCTGTTCTGATCTCAGACGGCCGGGGCCGCAGGCGGCACCGGCACCGGCACCGGCGCAAGCACGACATCGGTCTGCGTGAAGTGGAAGGTGAAGCGTTCGCCAAAGCTGGCTTCGATGCCCGACAGGTAGCGCCGCATCACCTCTTCGACAAAGGCGCGGCGCTGGTCTTCGCGCAAGACCTGCGTCCACGCGCCGAAACCCGCGTTGCAGAAGCCGAAGAACGCCGCTTCGCTGCCGAAATCCCAGCGCTTGTCCTGCGTCTGGCAAGACAGCACATGCAGGCCCAGGCCTTCGGCCAGCGCGCGGTATTCCTGCGCCGTCAAGCGCAAGTACGGGTCGGTGAAGCCGGCAAAGGAAGCTGCCCAATGCGTGTCCCGGCGCACTGCCTCGGCCACCTGCTCCAGGCTGGTCAGCGGGCTGCGTGTCACCAGGCGCAAGAAAGCCTGGCCGCCCGGCTTCAAGGCCGAACGAACGCCGCGCAGTGCCTCGGCCTGCTGTGGCACCCAGTGCAGGGCATTGAACGACACCAGCAGGTCGAAGCGCTGCTGCCAGCTCAGCCGGCGCGCGTCGGCGACCTCGAAGCGCAGGTTCGGCCACTCTCCGGCACCAAACTGCGATCTTGCAAAGGCCACCATGTCGGCGGAGGCGTCAACGCCCAGCACCGTGCCCGTGGGCAACAACGCGGCGATGCGCGCGCTCAGCCTGCCGTCGCCGCAGCCGACATCGAGCACCTGCTCATCGCCGCGCAGCACCAGCCGCGACAACACCTCGTCGGCCATCGCCGCCTGCAGGCTGGAATGGCGCGCATAGTCGGCGCCATGCCATGAGTCATGCCCGAGCGTCATAAGCTGGTCGCCAGGCGCGGTGCCCGCAGCGGCTCAGCGCCCCAGGAAATCCGCCTTGCCCAGTTCCACGCCGGCATGGCGCAACAGCAGGTACGTGGCGCTGCTGTGGAAGTAGAAGTTCGGCAGCGCGTAATGCTTGAGGAAACTCTCGCCCGTGAATTGCAGCGCATCGCCGCTGCGCATCGGCACGGCGATGGCTCGGCCATCCGAGCCGTCGATCTGCGCCGCGGAAAAGCTCTGCACGTGGTGGAGTGTCTTGCGGATGCGCGCGCGCAGGTCGTCCAGGCTGGCTTCGGTGTCCTCCCACTTCGGAATCTCGACGCCGGCAAGGCGCGACATGCATCCCTTGACGCCGTCGCTGGTGATCTGGATCTGCCGCGTGAACGGCAGCATGTCGGGCGCCAGGCGCAAGCCCAGGTAGTTGGCCGCATCGAACTTGCGCGCTTCGGCATGGGCCTGCGCCTTGTCCAGCCAGGCCAGCATGTTGGTCAGGCCACGCGTGAAAACCGGCGCGCTGGCGGAATGCATCGAAAGACCCATGATCACTTGTCTCCGTGGTTGTGAACGAGCGCATCGTAGCGCTGGACGGGCACGTCTGCGCGGCAGTGCAAAATGCCCGGGATGCAGCCCGTCGTTCACTTCGCCAGCCGCCCGCCACGCAGCCGCGTCGGCGCCATCGGGCGGCCCTGAGCAAGCGCCATGCATCGGCCCGCACATTCACTTTCTTCGCTGCACTCCGTGGGGACGCGTGTGTCCTTCGCGGCGGCCCTGCCGACATGAACATCATCATCCTCGACGACTACCAGGACGCGGTGCGCAAGCTGCAGTGCGCCACCAAGCTGGAACCGCTGAACGCCAAGGTCTTCACCAACACCGTCAAGGGCATCGGGCAGCTCTCCGTGCGGTTGCGCGACGCCGACGTGCTGGTGCTGATCCGCGAGCGCACCCACTTCCCCAGCCCGTTGCTGGAGAAACTGCCCAAGCTGAAGCTGATCTCGCAGACCGGCCGCGTCGGCGCGCACATCGACGTGGACGCGTGCACCAAGCTGGGTATCGCGGTCGCCGAAGGCGTCAGCTCGCCGGTGGCTCCGGCCGAACTCACCTGGGCACTGATCATGGCGTCGATGCGCCGTCTGCCGCAATACATCGGCAACCTGAAGCATGGTGCGTGGCAGCAATCCGGCCTGAAGACCGCGTCGATGCCGCCAAACTTCGGTCTCGGCCAGGTGCTCAAGGGGCGCCGGCTGGGCATCTGGGGCTACGGCAAGATCGGTCAGCTGGTCGCCGGTTACGGCCATGCTTTCGGCATGCAGGTCTGCGTGTGGGGCAGCGAGTCGGCGCGCAACAAGGCGCTGACCGACGGCCATGAGACCGCGCCGTCGTGCGCCGAGTTCTTCGAGACCTGTGACGTGCTCAGCCTGCACTTGCGCTTGAACGAGGCCACACACGGCATCGTCAAGCTCGAAGACCTGTCGCGCATGAAGCCGACCGCGTTGTTCGTCAACACCTCGCGCGCCGAGCTGGTGGAAGAGCATGCGCTGGTCTCGGCGCTGAACCGCGGCCGCCCCGGCATGGCGGCGATCGACGTCTTCGAGAGCGAGCCCATCCTGCAGGGACACCCGTTGCTGCGCCTGGAAAACGCGGTCTGCACGCCGCACATCGGCTATGTGGAGCAGGACAGCTACGAGCAGTACTTCGATACCGCGTTCGAGAACGTCGTCAACTTCATCGGCGGCAACCCGAGCGGCATCGTCAACCCCGAGGCGCTGAAGGTGCGGCGTTGAGCGCCGCGGCGGTGGCCAGATCGCGCTGGGCGCTGCTGTACGGCAACTTCGTCATCGGCTGCGGCGTGATGGTCGTGGCCGGATCGCTCAACGACCTGACGCGTTCGCTCGCTGTAAGCGTGGCCGTCGGCGGCCAGCTGATCGCCATTGCCGCGGTCGTGATGTGCGTGGCAGCCCCGCTGCTGGCCGGCGTGGTG
>DASQFA010000569.1:0-14198 GCA_035633375.1 Rubrivivax sp. | reverse complement strand
AGCCTTCACCGCAGAGGAACGAAGGACGCAGAGGTCCGCAGAGAAACACAGGAAACGATTTGAATCCATTGCATTTGCTCTGCGCCAACTCTGCGTCCTCCGTTACTCTGCGGTGAATGAATTCGGTGTTTCGCGAGCGGCCGCAACGCGCCGTATGCAGTCATTGCGGGTTGAGTCGATCGTCGATCATCAAACAAGGAGTTGCATCAATCAGCTCGTGCTTCCGAAGCCTTGACGACGGGTTGGTACCAGTGCAAGTGGCGCCCGCGGCCCGCCGGCGTGGGGGATGTGCACCATGAACACGCCGGCCCGGGCCTTGAAGACCTCGCGCGCCAGGTGCCCGGCGCTGCCGTTGCCGCCCGAGCCGTAGTTCAGCACGGCGGGGTTCTTCTTCGCGTAGGCCACCAGCTCGGCCAGGTTGCTGATGCCGAGCTTGTGCGCCACGTCGACGTTCATCACCAGCACGTTCGGCACCTGCGCCGCCAGCGTGATGGGCGTGAAGTCGCCGATGGGGTCGTAGGGGATCTTCGCGTAGAGCCAGCGGTTGATGGTGTGCGTGGCCACGCTTGCAGCGTTATGCGGCGGGATGCTTGTCGGCTTCGGATGTAAAGGCGTCGGCGTAGTACTCGTCGGGCGGCAAGGCGCAGCATGCAACGAAGTCGCGTCGCGATGCCTCCACCATCAGCGGCGTACCGCAGGCATAGACCTGATGCGCCGAAAGATCCGGCAGGTCGGCCATCACGGCCTGGTGCACCAGGCCGACGCGGCTGCTCCAGCCGGCATCGTGCGACTCCGAAAGCACCGGCACGTAGCGCAGGTTCGGCATCGTCGCGGCCGCGGCTTCGGCCCAGTCGTTCAGGTACAGGTCGGCGCGCGTGCGGCAACCCCAGTACAGCAGCGCAGGCCGCGCGATGCCCTTCAACTGCATATGCTCGATCAGCGCCTTGATCGGCGCGAAGCCGGTGCCCGCAGCCAGCAGCACGATCGGCTTGTTCGATTCCTCTCGCAGGAAGAAGCTGCCGAACGGGCCCTCGATGCGCAGGATCTCCTTGCCCTTCATGTGCCCGAACACATGGTCGGTGAAGCGGCCGCCCACCAGGTGGCGCAAGTGCAGCTCCAGCGCGGGCGGGCTGCCCAGCTGGTGTGCGGCGCTGGCCATCGAATAGCTGCGCCGCGCGCCGTCGCGCAGCAGGATCTCGATGTACTGCCCGGCGCGGTACTGCAGGTTCTGGTTGGCCGGCAACTGCAACTTCATGATCATCACGTCGGGGGCTGCGCGCTGCAGGCTGAGCACCCTGGCCGGCATCTTCAGCACCGGGAACTCACCCGCACCGGGCACGCTGCGCGCTTCGATGATGCAATCGGTCTGCGCCGCTGCGCAGCACGGCAAGATGAAACCAGCGTCCTCTTCCGCGCTGGACAGCGCCTTGAGCTGATGCGCGCCGTGGATCACCCGGCCTTCAAGCAGCCGGCTCTTGCACGAGCCGCAGGCGCCGTCGCGGCAGCCATAAGGCAGGCCGATGCCCTGGCGTATGGCGGCCGACAGGATCGGCTCGTCGCGTTGCACCTCAAAGCTGCGGTTCGCGGGCTGCAGGTTGACGTTGAAACTCATGGTGGCGCGTGCGGGCACTTAAACTGGCAGAAGATTGTGCCCGCTCGACCATGGCCCCATGAACCGCTGCCTCGCCCACCGTTTCCGGCAACCGACGCTGCTCGTCGTGGGCTGCGGCGACATCGGCATGCGTGTGCTGAAGCTGCTGCGCGGCCGCTACCGGCTGCTGGCCTTGACCTCGTCGCCGCAACGACGCGACGCCCTGCGCGCGGCCGGGGCGCTGCCCCTGTTGGGCAACCTGGACGATGCGCGCACGCTGGGCCGGCTGGGTGGCCTGGCCGATGCCGTGCTGCACCTGGCGCCACCGCCGGCCAGTGGGGAGAGCGACAGTCGCACCCGGCACCTGCAGCGCGCATTGGCCCGGGGCGGGCGCGTGCGACGCATCGTCTACGCCAGTACCAGCGGTGTCTACGGCGATTGCGGTGGCGCGCGCTTCGACGAGACACGGGCACCGCAGCCGGCCACGGCGCGGGCCCGCCGCCGGGTGGATGCAGAAGCACGCTTGCGGTGGTACGGCCGCTGCGCCGGTGTGCAGGTGTCGTTGTTGCGCATCCCCGGCATCTATGCGGCCGACCGCGACGGCGGCCATCCGCGCGAGCGGCTGCTGCGTGGCACGCCGGTGCTGCGCGCGCAGGACGACGTCTACACCAACCACATCCATGCCGACGACCTGGCGCGGGCCTGCGTGGCGGCCTTGCACCACGCACTGCCGCAGCGCGTGGTGCATGTCTGCGACGACACCGAACTGCGCATGGGCGAGTACTTCGACCTGGCCGCCGACTTGTGCGGGCTGCCGCGCCCGCCGCGCATCAGCCGTGCCGAGGCGGCCGAACGGCTGTCGCCGCTGCAGATGAGCTTCATGAGCGAATCGCGCCGGCTCGACAACCAGCGCCTGAAGCGCGAGCTGAAGTTGACACTGCGTTACCCCAGCGTGTCCGACGGGCTGCTGGCCTGACGGCCCTAGATCCCCTGCGCGCTCTTCAGCGTCTTCATGCGGTCGACCGACTGCAGCTTCAGTGTCTGTGGCTGACCGCGTCGAACGATGTCCAAGATGACTTCGCGCTCCGGTGCGCCACCGCTCCACAGCGTCTTCCACAGCACCTCCAGCGCCTTGACCTCGGTGCCGTCGATGCGCACGATTCGGTCTCCGGGTTCCAGGCCCGCCACCTCGGCCGGACTGTCGCTGTTGACGCGCACCACGCGCACCATGCCTTCGGCTTCGACGCAGTTCACTCCCATCCAGGCGCGGCGGCTCAGGTTGCTGCTGCCGCGACTGCGCAGCTCGGGCAGGATCTGCTCGAGCAGGTCGATGGGCACGAACATGTTGCCGCTCAGCTGGGCAGCCCCCGGGCCCTGAGCGTCCTTCACCAGCAGCGAGCCAATGCCCACCAGTTCACCGCGGCCATTGAACAGCCCGGCGCCGCTGTGGTCGCCACGTGCCGGCGCTGTGAACAGCGCAGCCTCGACGTGATACTCCCAATAGCCGGCGAAGGGCCGGCGCGAAACGAGCTGCGCGATGCTCACAGCACCGTCCTCACCGCCACTGACGATCATCAACGGCTCATGGCCCGACAGCGCCGAGGCCACGCCGAAAGGCACCGGATCGATGCGCAGCGGCGCCAGCGCCTGCACCAGCCCGAAGCCGGTGGCCACGTCGTAGCCGACGACACGTGCCGGCACTTTGCGCTCGTCGTCGGTGACGATCTGCACCTGTTCGGCTTCGAGCACCAGGTAGCCGATGGTCAGCACCAGATCGCCGCCGGCGATGACCACGCCCGAGCCCTGCCGCGCCCGGCCGAGTGTGGCCGCGGAGCGTGCATCGTCCACCGCCAGCGCGCGCAGGCCGACCACCGACGCGCTGGCGCGCGACAGGGCGCGCGATTGCGCCTCGATGCCCGACGCTGCGGGGCTCGACCCATCGGCGGCAAAGGTGCCCGAGCTGCACAAGAAGGCCATGACCGCGCCGACGAGCGATCGGCGCAAAGCGCAAGCGGGCATGGCACACCTCCGGCGGCAACGATGGATACGTTCCATCATAGGACGGAGCGCGCCGCAGCGTGCGCCGCGCCCGCGCCGAAGGGTCAATGCCCGATCAGCGGCGGCGCGACGCGCCGAAGGGCGCTTGCCCGCGCCAGTAGCGGATCATCAGGAAGCCGCCCAGCATGCCGCCCAGGTGTGCGAAATGCGCGATGCCGCCACGGCCGTACAGGCCCAGCACGAGTTCGAGCACGCCGAAGACGATGACGAAGGTGCGCGCCTTCATCGGGATGGGCGGGATCAGCGGCACGATGATGCGGTTCGGGAACAGCATGCCGAAGGCCAGCAACAGCCCGAACAGCGCGCCCGAGGCCCCCACGGTGGGCACCTTCGAGCCGCTCAGCCAGGTGACGAGCAACTGCATCGCAGCGGCGGCCAGCAGGCTGGCCAGCAGGAACTGCCAGTAGCGCGTGCGGCCCCATAGCCGTTCCAGCTCGGAGCCGAACATCCACAAGCCGAGCATGTTGAAGGCCAGGTGCAGCAAGTCGCCGTGCAGGAAACCGTAGCTCACCATCTGCCAGGGCCAGAACAAGCCGCTGCCCAGTGGCCACAACGCGAAGAAGTACTCCAGCGGCACGAAGAAACCCAAACAGAAGACTGCCGTGCAGATCAGCATCAGGGCCTTGGTCAGCGGTGGAAGCGGCGGCATGGAGTGGGCTGCGTTGAAGTGCGCCCTGTGCGCTTTGCCTGGGCTGAAAGCTCACGCGCCGTGGGCTCGAATGCCTTGCCTGGTGCCCGGGGCCGGAATCGAACCGGCATGCCTTGCGGCGGGGGATTTTGAGTCCCCTGCGTCTACCGATTTCGCCACCCGGGCTTGTAGGGTGCGTTCAATGGCACGTGTGAGGGCGCGGATTATGGCATGCAGCATTCACTGCCGATGCGGCGCGCTGCCACAATACGGCGCGCGCAAATGATCATGCCCATGGCCTCCAAGCACATCGCTCCGTACAAGACACTGCAGGACACCATCGGTGCCACGCCGCTGGTGCGGCTGCAACGCCTGCCCGGTGCCGAGAACGATGCGCGCGGCAACATCATCCTGGGCAAGCTCGAAGGCAACAACCCGGCCGGCTCGGTCAAGGACCGCCCGGCCATCAGCATGATCCGGCGCGCCGCAGAGCGTGGCGACATCCGACCGGGCGACACCCTCATCGAGGCCACCTCGGGCAACACCGGCATCGCGCTGGCCATGGCTGCGGCGATGCTCGGCTACCGCATGATCCTGGTCATGCCCGAAGACCTGTCGATCGAGCGCGCGCAGACCATGAAGGCCTATGGGGCCGAGCTGATCCTGACCCCGCGCTCGGGTGGCATGGAGTACGCGCGCGACCTGGCCGAGCAGATGGTGGCCGACGGCAAGGGCCGCGTGCTCGACCAGTTTGCCAACGCCGACAACCCGCGCATCCACTACGAGACCACCGGCCCCGAAATCTGGGCCGACACCGCCGGGCGCGTGACGCATTTCGTCAGCGCCATGGGCACCACCGGCACCATCACCGGCGTGTCGCGCTATTTGAAGGAGCGCAATGCGGCAGTGCGCATCGTCGGTGCGCAGCCGAGCGAGGGCTCGCGCATCCCGGGCATCCGCAAGTGGCCCGAGGCCTATCTGCCGAAGATCTACGATCCGAAGCATGTCGATGACATCGTGCTCGTCAGCCAGGCCGACGCCGAGGACATGGCGCGGCGCATGGCGCGCGACGAGGGCCTGTTCGCCGGCATCTCGGCGGCCGGCGCGTGCTGGGTGGCGCTGCAACTGGCGCGCACCGTGCAAGCTGCCACCATCGTCTTCATCGTCTGCGACCGGGGCGACCGCTACCTGTCAACGGGCGTTTTCCCCGCCTGAGCGTCGATCGATTGCGCCATGCCCCGCGAGCCCCGCTTCTGTCCGAACTGTGCGACGCCGCTGGAATGGCTGCCCGCCCTCGAAGACGGCGGTGCCAAGGAGCGCCTGCGCTGCCCGGGGTGCGCCTGGACGCACTGGAACAACCCGACTCCGGTGCTGGCCGCGGTGATCGAATGTACCGATCGCGACGGCCGCCTGCTGCTGGCGCGCAATGCCGCCTGGGCGGGCAAGATGTACGGCCTGATCACCGGCTTCATGGAAGCCGGCGAGACGCCGCAGCAGGGCATCGCGCGCGAGGTGGCGGAAGAAACCTCCTTGCAGGTGGATGCGCTGGCCCTGATCGGTGTGTACGATTTCCAGCGCATGAACCAGGTGATCATCGCCTATCACGCACTGGCGCATGGCGAGGTGGCGCTTTCGCCCGAGCTGGCCGAGTACCGCCTGTTCGCGCCGCAGCAGGTGCGCTGCTGGCGCGCCGGCACCGGCTTTGCGCTGGCCGACTGGCTGCGCACGCGTGGCCATGAGCCACAATTCATCGAACTGCCCGGGCGCGCATAGGCGCCGGCAGCTACCAGAGGACCGTGATGCAAGCGCAAAAGGAAATCGACACCCGTGGACTGAACTGCCCGCTGCCGATCCTCAAGGCCAAGAAGGCGCTGGCCGACATGGCCAGCGGGCAGGTGCTGAAGGTACTGGCCACCGACCCGGGCTCGGTGCGCGACTTCCAGGCCTTTGCCCGGCAGACCGGCAACGAACTGGTCGAACAGAGCAGCGCCGAAAACGAGTTCACGCATTTCCTGCGGCGGCGCTGACGTCGCGCCCACGGGCGCAGCAACGTGGCCTAGAGGCTCAGGCCTCGCAAGAAATCGCGAAACCCCGGCCCCAGTTGCGGGTGCGCCAGGGCAAGTTCGACGTTGGCCTCGAGGAAGCCTTCCTTGCTGCCGCAATCGTAGCGCTTGCCCTCGTAGCGATAGGCAAATACCTTCTCTCGACGCAACAGCGAGGCGATGCCGTCGGTGAGCTGGATCTCGCCGCCCACACCGCGCGGCTGAGAGGCGATCTCGCGGAAGACACCGGGCGTGAGGATGTAGCGCCCGGCCACGCCCAGGCGCGACGGTGCCAGTTCGGGCGCGGGCTTTTCCACCATCTGCGTGACGTCGATGACTCGCTCGTTGACCGCCTGGCCGGCGACGATGCCGTAGCGGCGCGTGTGTTCGACCGGCACCTCCTGCACGGCCAGGATGGACACGCGCCATTCCTCGTATTGATCGACCATCTGCTTGAGCACCGGTGGCGAACCGACCATCAGGTCATCGGCCAGCAACACCGCGAATGGGTTCTCGCCCACCAGCCGCTGGCCACACAGCACCGCATGCCCAAGGCCGAGTGCCTGCGACTGGCGCACGTAGATGCACTCCATGTCGTCGGGTTTGACGCCGCGCACCACCTCCAGCAACTCCTTCTTGCCCGCCTGTTCGAGGGCTAGCTCCAATTCGAAAGTCATGTCAAAGTGGTCTTCGATCGGCCGCTTGTGGCGGCCGGTGACGAAGATCATCTCGCGCACGCCGGCGGCATAGGCCTCTTCGACGGCGTACTGGATCAACGGCTTGTCCACCACCGGCAGCATCTCCTTGGGCTGCGCCTTGGTCGCAGGCAGGAAACGGGTACCCAGCCCCGCCACCGGAAAAATGGCTTTCTTGACCAATTTCGACATGCCTACAATCTCCTCGATTCCTTCGAGTCATTGTGGCATGGAGGGCTTGGCGTGCTGCTTGTGTGCCGAGGCACAAGTTACATGGATGTGCTGATCATCGAAGCCCTGGAACCCGAAGTCCTGCAGTGGATCGGCGAACGCCATCCGGTGCGCTTTGCGCCGCAACTCGAACGCGATGCGCGCGGGCTGCGCCAGGCACTGTACAACGTGCGCGCCCTGATCGCGCCGTCCTCGGTGGCCCTGGATGCGCAGGCCTTGCACTTTGCCCCGGTGCTGCGCGCGGTCGGGCGCCTGAGTTCGGGCGCCGAGAACCTGGACGCCGAAGCCTTTGCGCGGGCAGGGGTCGAGATCGTGCGCCCGGGCTCGGCCAGCGCCGGCGCCGAAGCCGAGTTCGCCATCGGCTCGATGCTGCAACTGCTGCGCCGCGTGCCCGTGCGCGCCAGCGACGGCATGCTCGTCGGGCGCGAACTGGCTGGCGCCACGGTCGGCCTGGTGGGCCTGCCGGCGGCAGCGCGTCCGCTGGCGCAACTGCTCGCGGCGTTCGGCGCGCAGGTCAAAGGTTACGACCCGGCGTTGCACATGTCCGACGAGCTGTGGCAACGCTGGAAGATCGAGCCGATGGGGCTGCGCGAGTTGGTCGAACAAAGCGATGTGCTGTGCGTGTTGCTCGGCTACTTCACGCGCTACAAGGGCCTGCTCGGGGAGCGCTTCTTGCCCCACTGCAAACCCGACCAGGTGCTGGTGAGCCTGGCCCACTCGAGCCTGTTCGACGAGTTCGCGCTGGCCGATGCGCTGGATTCTGGCCTTCTGGCTGCGGCCTGGTTCGACAGCATGGAGCCGGGTCTGCTCGATGCCGGCCGGCCGCTGCACAAGGTGCCACGACTGCAGGTCACGCCGCGCGTGGCCAGCACCACGCGCGAATCGCGCATCCGCAGCGCCTGGGAGGTGGCACGGCGCATCGACGAGATCCTCAGCGACGTGACGGCGCGTGCCGAGTTCAGGGCGACGACCGAAGACGACTCGCTTGATCTCGAAGCCGGTCGAGCGTCCGCCTGAAGTCTTCCAGGCGCTGTTTTTCCTGGCCTACCACCGCCGCAGGCGCGCGCGCCACGAAGCTCGGGTTGTCGAGCTTGAGCACGGCCTTGCCGATCTCGCCCTCGATACGTGCCATTTCCTTGGCCAGCCGGGCCTGCTCGGCGACGATGTCGATGGGCACCACCAAGGCCAGCCGCGCCTCGCCTTGCACCGCCACCGGTGTGGCGCGCGTGGCCGCGTCGAAGGCTGCGCCATCGGCCATGGGCCGCACTTCAGACAGCTTGGCCAGGGCCTTCAGCAAGGCTGCCGCCGAGGCCAGGAATTCGCCATCGCCGTGGGCCAGCAGCGGCACACGTTCGGCGGGTGACAGGTTCATCTCCGAGCGCAACTGGCGGCAGGCGCCCACCACGGCCTTGAGCTTGGCCATCCAGGCATCGGCGTCGGCGTCGATGCGCAGCAGTTCGGGCCGTGGATAGGGCGCGCTCAGCACTCCCGAGGCCGAACCCGCCGCCTTGCGCCCGGCCAGCGGCGCCACCTGCTCCCACAGCTCGGCGGTGATGAACGGCGCCACCGGGTGCAGCAGGCGCAGCACGGTTTCCAGCACACGCAGCAGCGTGCGCCGAGTCGCGCGCTGCGCAGCCGGGTTGCCCTGGGCGAGCTGCACCTTGGCGATCTCCAGGTACCAGTCGCAGTATTCGTCCCAGACGAAGGAATAGATGGCGTTGGCCACGTTGTCGAGCCGATAGTCGGCGAAGCCACGTTCGACCGCGGCTTCCACACGCTGCAGTTCGCTGACGATCCAGCGGTCGGCGCTGGAGAAATGCATGTAGCCCGCGGGCCCGCAGTCGCTGGTGCACTGGCCCATGCCGCGCTCGTGCTCGTCCAGCCCCTGCACCTGCATCAGCACGAAGCGCGTGGCATTCCAGAGCTTGTTGCAGAAGTTGCGGTAGCCCTCGCAGCGCTTGCTGTCGAAGCTGATGTTGCGGCCCAGGCTGGCCAGTGCGGCGAAGGTGAAGCGCAAGGCATCGGCGCCGTAGCCGGGGATGCCGTCCGGGAACTCTTTCTCGGTGTCCTTGCGCACGCGCGGCGCGGTCTCGGGCTTGCGCAAACCGGTGCTGCGCTTGTCCAGCAGCGCGGCTAAGGCGATGCCGTCGATGAGGTCCACCGGGTCGAGCACGTTGCCGTCGGACTTGCTCATCTTGCGGCCCTGCGCGTCGCGCACCAGGCCGTGGATGTAGACATGGCGGAACGGCACCTTGCCGGTGAAGTGCGTGCTCATCATGATCATCCGGGCGACCCAGAAGAAGATGATGTCGAAGCCGGTGACGAGCACGCTGCTGGGCAGGAACAGATCCTGCTCGATCGTCTTCGCAGGCCAGCCGAGTGTGGAGAAGGGCACCAGCGCCGACGAGTACCAGGTGTCGAGCACGTCCTCGTCACGCGTCAATGTGCCGCTGTAGCCCGCGGCGGCGGCCTGGGTTCGCGCTTCGGCTTCATTGCGCGCGACGAAGAGTTCGCCGTTCAGGCCGTACCAGGCGGGGATCTGGTGGCCCCACCACAACTGGCGGCTGATGCACCAGTCCTGGATGTTCTTCATCCATTGGTTGTAGGTGTTGACCCATTGCTCGGGCACGAACTTGACTTCGCCCGACTCGACCGCGTCGATGGCCCTCTGCGCAATGCTCTTGCCGTCGGCCCCGGGGCGGGTGGTGGCCACGAACCACTGGTCGGTGAGCATGGGCTCGACGATCTGCCCGGTGCGCGCGCAGCGCGGCACGGTCAGCTTGTGCTTCTTCACCTCGACCAGCAGGCCCAACGCGTCGAGGTCGGCGACCACCTTCTTGCGCGCGACGAAGCGGTCCAGGCCGCGGTAGGCCTCGGGCGCGTGGTCGTTGACGGTGGCGTCCAGCGCCAGCACGCCGATCATCGGCAGCCCATGGCGCTGGCCCACCGCATAGTCGTTCAGGTCATGCGCCGGCGTGACCTTGACCACGCCGGTGCCGAAGGCGCGGTCGACATAGTCGTCGGCGATGACCGGAATGTCGCGTTCGCACAGCGGCAGGCGCACCTGCTTGCCCACCAGCGCGGCGTAACGCTCGTCATCGGGATGCACCATCACCGCCACGTCGCCGAGCATGGTTTCGGGCCGGGTCGTCGCCACCACCACATCGCCGCTGCCATTCACCCCCGGATAGCGGATGTGCCAGATGAGGCCGTCTTCTTCTTCGCTTTCGACTTCGAGGTCGGACACTGCCGACTTCAGCACCGGGTCCCAGTTCACCAGCCGCTTTCCACGGTAGATCAGGCCTTCGTCGTACAGCCGCACGAAGGTTTCGGTGACCACCGTGGACAGCTTGTCGTCCATGGTGAAGTACTCGTGCGCCCAGCTCACGCTGGCGCCCATGCGGCGCATCTGCTGGGTGATGGTGGTGCCGCTGCGCTGCTTCCATTCCCACACGCGGGCGACGAAATTCTTGCGCCCCAGGTCGTGGCGGCTCGCGCCTTCGTCCTGCAGCTGGCGCTCGACGACGATCTGCGTGGCGATGCCGGCATGATCGGTGCCAGGCACCCACAGCGTGTTGCAGCCCTTCATGCGGTGATAGCGCGTCAGCGCATCCATGATGGTCTGGTTGAACGCGTGGCCCATGTGCAAGGTGCCGGTCACGTTCGGCGGCGGCAGCTGGATGCTGAATGAGGGCTTGGCAGGATCCAGCGTCGGCGCATAGGCGCCGCTGGCTTCCCACAGCGGGCCCCAGCGCGCCTCGATGGCGGCGGGTTCGAAGGACTTGGCGAGTTCGGTCATGGGTACGAATTGGGTCAAGCGCGCGAGGGCAAGCTGAAATGGCAGGTAATCGGCGCTTCGGGCAGCAGCCGCCGCTACAGGCGATCCTGGCGGCGACCAGGCAATCGGAAAAGCCCGCTGCCGATCACGACTTGCGGTCCGTCGTTGCCGGGCTTGCGGTACGGCGCACCCGCTCGGACTTCTCCGCAAGGTACGCGCCGATGGCGTCGTCGACTTCGGCAAGCGCCGAGACGGCTCGGCCTTCGCGCTTCAACAACCCGGCCACCGACAGTGCCGAGCGCTGCAGCGGCTCTAGCGTGACCGGGCCATCGGACTGAAGCACCAAATCCAGCTTGGCGCCTGCGCCGAGTTTCGATGTGTCACGGATTTCCTTGGGCAACGTGGCCTGGCCCTGGGTGGTCGGCGTGGCGAGCATGAGATGGTCTTGCCTGCGATGGATTCCTCTAGATTGTATGTAAGGGCCGGGACGGCCTTCTGTCCGCGAGCCCGCACCGGGGCGACTACCCGGGCCTGCACTCAGGGCTGCGCCGGACGATCGATGCTCGAAGTTCGCCATCGGCCGGCCCGTGCGCCCCGCTTCAGCGGCGCGCGCGCCGACGACTACTTCACCCTGAGGAGGGCCTTCGAGATTTTGTCGCTGGTCTTCGGATCGAAGGTCGCCGATGCAACGCTTGCGCTGTTTTCGATGGTCGAGTTGGTCGAGATGATGACCTTATGCACGCCGCGCCTTGTGCGCGCGAGGCCCGTGCGGCCGCGTGGCCGCTATCCCGCCTGCACCAGGCCGCGCCAGCCGATCACGTCGATGCCCTGAAAGCCGTAGGCGTTCGCACCGCCATAGACCAGGGCCTGCCGCGTGCCGCCACCCAGGTGCCGATCGACTGTGGCCAGGCTGCGCAGCCATTCGGGCTGGAAGGTCTGCCCGGACTTGATCTCGACCAGCGTGGGCCGTTCCTCGGCATCGAGCAGCAGGTCGACCTCGTTGCCGATGTTGTCGCGCCAGAAGTACAAGGGCTGGCCGGTGCCATGGATCGATTGCCACTTCAGAGCTTCGGTCACGACCCAGGTCTCGAACAGCGCGCCGCGTGCGTAATGCGTGGAGAGCGCGCTTTCGCTGGTGATGCCAAGCAACCAGGCGCACAGCCCGGTGTCCAGAAAATACAGCTTTGGCGTTTTCACCAGGCGTTTGCCGAAGTTGCGGTGGTACGGCGCGATGCGCTTGACCACGTAGCTTGCTTCCAGCAGATTGATCCAGGCCGCGGCGGTGGGCTGGGCGATGCCGCAGTCGTTGGCCAGCGCGTTCAGGTTGAGCAACTGGCCGGTGCGAGCGGCGGCCAGCCGCATGAAGCGCTGGAAGGTGGCCAGGTCCTGCACCGCGCTGAGGGAGCGCACGTCGCGCTCGAGATAACTCTGCATATAGTCGGCGTGGTAGCGCGACACGGCGTGCGGATCGTCGCGCAGACGCCTTGCGTGCACCGCGGGGTAGCAACCGGCCAGCAGCAGTCCGTCCAGCGTCGGCGGCATCGCTCGCGCATCGGCAAGCTCCTTCAGCCGCAGCGCGAACAACTCGACCATGCTCGCACGGCCGGCCAAACTCTGCGTCACGCCGGCGAGCAGCGAGAACTGCTGCGAGCCCGACAGCACGTATTGCCCAGGCATTGCGCTCGCATCGACGGCGGTTTGCAGGTACGACAGCAGCTGCGGTACACGTTGTGCCTCGTCGATGACCAGCGGGGCGGGGTGCCGGCTCAGGAAACCGCGCGGGTCGGCGCTGGCGAATTCGCGCACGTCGGGGTCTTCCAGCGACACCATCGCCCAGTCGGGCAGTGCGTGGCGAAGCAGCGTGGACTTGCCGACTTGGCGCGCGCCGCAGAGCACGGCGACCGGGTAGTGGCGAAGCGCCGCCGCCAGACGCTGCTGCGCGCTGCGCACGAAGTACGGGACGCCGGGGTTCCGGGGCATTTTGCTATTTTAAGTTTCAATCTTGAAATAGCAAGTCCACCGCCCAGCGGCCGTGGCGGCCCTTGCGAATTCGCTCGCCGCGGCCGCTCACCCCCCCCCGGCCGGCCGCCCCGCCTACATCAGCAGGTGTTCGCCGGCATTGTCGCCGCCGAGGATCACGTAGTTGACCTTGCGGATGTCGACCAACTGCGTGCCGCCGCTGTAGGAGATGGAGCTCTGCACGTCCTCGCGCATTTCGCGCAGCGTGTCGGCCAGGCGGCCCTTGATCGGCTCGAGGATGCGCTTGCCCTCGACATGCTTGTACTCGCCCTTGTTGAAGTCGCTGGCCGAGCCGTAGTACTCCTTGAACAGCTTGCCGTCGACCTCGACCGTGCGTCCGGGCGACTCCTCGTGCCCGGCGAAGAGCGAGCCGATCATCACCATCGATGCGCCGAAGCGCACGCTCTTGGCGATGTCGCCATGGTCGCGGATGCCGCCGTCGGCGATGATCGGCTTGGTGGCCACGCGCGCGCACCATTTCATGGCCGACAGCTGCCAGCCGCCGGTGCCGAAGCCGGTTTTCAGCTTGGTGATGCACACCTTGCCCGGGCCCACGCCCACCTTGGTGGCGTCGGCGCCCCAGTTCTCCAGGTCGATCACCGCCTCGGGCGTGGCCACGTTGCCGGCAATGACGAAGGCCTGCGGCAGCCTGGCCTTGATGTGCTCGATCATGCGGTGCACGCTGTCGGCATGGCCGTGCGCGATGTCGATGGTGATGTAGTCGGCGCCCACGCCCTCGCTGGCCAGGCGGTCGATGACCGCGCGGTCGGCCTCCTTCACGCCCGAGCTGATCGACACGTACAGGCCCTTGTCACGCATCGCTCGGGCGTAGGCCACGTTGTCGATGTCGAAGCGGTGCATGACGTAGAAATAGTCGTTCGCCGCCAGCCACTCGGTGATCGGTTCGTCGACCACGGTCCTCATGTTCGCCGGCACCACCGGCAGCTTGAAGCGGCGCGCGCCGAACTGCACCGACGGGTCGCATTCGCTGCGGCTTTGCACGCGGCATTTGCGCGGCAACAGCAGGATGTTGTCGTAGTCGAAGATTTCCATGGCAGGCAGCTCCAGCAAATGAGGTTTGCGAGCGCTTGACCGGGAGCCGGTTTGTCAGCGGCTGTGCGCGCGAGCTGCGCGGGACCACAAACGAAAACCGGGC
>DASQFA010000568.1:0-1588 GCA_035633375.1 Rubrivivax sp. | reverse complement strand
GGGGAGCGCTGTGTGTCGAAGGCGGCTGTCGCGCCGCGCTGCGTAACGGGCACGTAGCGTGCCGACTCTGGGCAATCGGCATGCGCATGTCATCCACTGCGGTGAGGATGCGCCGCGTCGACGTCTGTGCCACGCCACACGGGTGCGGCTCTG
Source organism: Rubrivivax sp. (assembly GCA_035633375.1). Lineage (GTDB taxonomy): Bacteria > Pseudomonadota > Gammaproteobacteria > Burkholderiales > Burkholderiaceae_C > Rubrivivax. The sequence goes on along the minus strand of DASQFA010000568.1, from coordinate 1,435 downwards.
CCCGGCCGCTTGTGGCTTGTAGCTTGTGGCTTGTATCGCGCCCGGTCCTTTTGCCAGCCTGGCGTCGCCTTGCGGCGCCTATCGCGCGGGTCAGCCCGGCGCGCGGCGGCGCAGCAGCGCAAACACCGCCGGCACCACGAACAGCGACAGCAGCGGTGCGGTGATCATGCCGCCGAGCATCGGCGCGGCGATGCGGCTCATCACCTCCGAACCCGTGCCGGTGCCCCAGACGATGGGCACCAGGCCCGCCAGGATCACCGCGACCGTCATCGCCTTGGGCCGCACGCGTTGCACCGCGCCTTCGCGGATGGCATCGTCGATCAGTTCGGGCGAGGCCACGGCGCCGGCTGCCAGCCGGTCGCGCAGCGCGTGCTTCAGGTACAGCAGCATGATCACGCCGAACTCCGCCGCCACGCCGGCCAGCGCGATGAAGCCCACGCCCGTGGCCACCGACAGCGCATAGCCCATCAGGTAGAGCAGCCAGACGCCGCCGATCAGCGCAAAGGGCAGCGTGGCCATGATGAGCACGGCCTCGTCGACGCGCCTGAAGGTCAGATAGAGCAGCACGAAGATGATCAGCAACGTCGCCGGCACCACCACCTTGAGCCGGGCATTGGCGCGTTCCAGATACTCGAACTGCCCCGAGTAGGCGATGCTCATGCCGGGCTCGAGCGGCACTGCCTTTGCCACGGCGCTGCGCAGCTCGCCCGCCACCGAAGCCAGGTCGCGGCCGCGCACATCCACGTACACCCAGCCCGAGGGGCGCGCATTCTCGCTCTTCAGCATCGGCGGCCCGTCGCTGACGGACACCGTGGCCACCGTGCCGAGCGTGATCTGCTGGCCCATCGGCGTGAGCATCGGCAGCGTCTCCAGACGGTGCGGCGTGTCGCGGTACTCGCGCGGATAGCGCAGGTTCACCGGAAAGCGCGCGCGCCCTTCGACGGTCTCGGTGATGTTCTCGCCGCCGATCGCACCGGCCACCAGCGCCTGCACGTCGGCGATGTTCAAGCCGTAGCGCGCCGCGGCGACGCGGTCGATGTGCACGTCGATGTAGCGCCCGCCGGTCAACCGCTCGGCCAGCGCCGACGACACGCCCGGCACGCCCTTGGCCACCTGTTCGATGCGCGTGGCCACGCGGTCGATCGCGGCCAGGTCGCTGCCACTCACCTTCACGCCGATGGGGCTCTTGATGCCGGTGGCGAGCATGTCGATACGGTTGCGGATCGGCGGGACCCAGATGTTGGCCAGGCCCGGCACCTTGACCGCCGCGTCCAGCTCCTCGACCAGTTTCTCGGGCGTCATGCCGGGGCGCCACTGGTCGCGCGGTTTGAGCTGGATCGTGGTCTCGAACATCTCCATCGGCGCCGGGTCGGTAGCCGTTTCGGCGCGGCCGGCCTTGCCGAACACACGCGCCACCTCGGGCACGGTCTTGATC
>DASQFA010000567.1:0-3409 GCA_035633375.1 Rubrivivax sp. | reverse complement strand
ACCTCATCCGCGCGCAGCAGCAGCGACGGCGGCATCGTCAATCCCAGCGCCTTGGCCGTCTTCAGGTTGACGACCAGCTCAAAGCGCGTCGGCTGCTCAACGGGCAGATCCGCGGGCCTGGCGCCGGCCAGAAGGCGCGACGCATAGCCGGCCAGTAGCCGGAACATGGCGGTGAGGCTGGGGCCATAACCCATCAGCCCGCCGTCGCGCGCGGTCTCGGGCCACTGGTAGATGGTGGGTAAACGGGCACTCGCCGCGAGTTCGATGATGCGCGCATGCTGGGCCGAAAGGAACGGCGAGTTGAGCACGTTGAGCCCCGCCACGCGCAGCCTGCGGGCACTGGCAATGGCTACATCGATCTGCGCCGGCGTGCTGGCGTAGGCCGCATGCAGCACCAGGCCGAGCGCGCGGCCGGCGGCTTCGACCGACTCCATGCCAACCACCGAGTTCGGATCGGCCAGGTTGAGCACCGCGCTGCCGTGTGGCAGCACGGCAGCCAGCAGCTCCAGCCGCTTGGCGTTCAGCGGCGCAGGCAGGAAGCTCACCCCCGTGACTCTGCCGCCGGGGCGGCCGAGTTGCGCCGCATGGCCCGCAGCCACCAGGTCACCGAGCGACACCACGGGCCCATCCGGGGTGGCGCCGAGTGCGGCATCGGTGGCCGCGGCACCGGTGGCGATGATCAGCACGCATTTCAACGCGGCCAGTTCAGCGGCAAGGCGCGGCAGTTCCTGGGCGCGGCCGTCGGCGCAGCGCACCTCGATGGCGATGTCACGGCCCTCGGCATGCCCGCGCTCGTCCAGGCCGTCGCGCAGGGCCTGCAGCGAGCTGGCAAAGCTGGCTGCGGTCAGGACCGTGAGCACACCGATCCGCCTTGGTTGCAGATTCGTCTGCCCGAACACTGCCGGGACGGTGAGCGCGCTGCCGCACAGGCCCAGCAAGAGCAGACGCCGCTTCACTGGATCACCTCATCGGCGCGCAGCCGCATCGATGGCGGGATGCTCAGCCCCAGCGCGTTGGCCGTGCTCAGGTTGATGACCAGTTCGCATCGGTCGGGGCCTTCGATCGCCAGATCACCCGCCTTGGCGCCGTTCAGAATCTTGTCGGCCAGCGGCACCGCACGCACGAAGTAGTCGGCCTGGTTCGGCCCATAGGTCATCAGCATGCCGGACTGGGCATAGGTTTTCAGGAACGCGATGGCGGGCAGTTTGTGCTTGCGCGCCGCAGCTGCGAAGGGCTCGGCCACGAGCGCGAAGCCGGGAGAACTGAGCTGCATGACGCCGGTGCGCGGCCGGCCGGCCAGGCTGCGGAAGGCCAGGTCGAAATCGCGGATCGCGCCGAGTTCGAGTACCACCGCGTCGAAGCCTTTGGCCCGGCTCACTGCCTTGGCGACCTCCAGCTGGTGCAGCGCATCGCGGGTCTGCCACCGCGGCCCCCCCTTCCGCCGCCCTGAGGCCGACCGCGGCAAACGGCTGCAGGCGGGTTGGCTGTGCGGGCTCATTCAATCACCTCGTCGGCCCGCAGCAGCACGGTGCGCGGCACGGTCAGCCGCAGCAACCTGGCTGTTTGAAGGTTGACCACGAGCTCGAAGCGCGTCGGCTGCTCGATCGGCAAGTCCGCGGGTTTGGCGCCCTTGAGAATGCGATCGACGTAGCCGGCGGCACTGCGGAACAGGTCGCGATCACTCGTGCCGTAGGACATCAACGCACCCGCCTGCGGGTAGCGGCGCTCTTCGGCAATCGTCGCCAGGCCCAGGTCGCGGCTGGCGCCGGCAATCGAGACATACAGCGACGAGGTGAGGAAATCGCGCACGATCACCACCGCGCCGACGCCACGCGAGCGCGCATCACGAAGCGTCTGCTGCATGGCCGCGATCGAGGTCGAGCTCAGCCCCAGGCGCATCGCCAGCAGACCTTGAGCACGGATCTCGATCTCGGTTTCCTCGCCCCAGCGCTGGAACACCGGGTCGGTGGTGTTGTGCAGCACGCCCACGCTGGCCAACTTGGCCACCATTTCCTTCAGCAACTGCACGCGCTTGGCCGCAAGTTCCTCGCCGAAGTTCGACACGCCGGTGACCATGCCACCGGGCCGCGCCAGGCTGGCGAACAGGTCGGTCTGGCCGCCGCGCGGGTGCAGGCCGACCGAGACGATCGGCACTGCCTTGGTGTGGCGAAGCACCAGGCGCACTGCCGCCGCACCGGGCGTGAGAAACACGTTCACGCCTTGCGCCAGTTGTTCGCGCAGCAAGGTCTCGGCGCGCGCCAGGTCGCCTTCGGCGTAGCGCTCGACGAGGGTGTAGCTGCGGCCCTCCACCTGGCCCAGTTCACGCATGCCTTCGCGAAACGCGGCGACGCTGCGCGCGTCGGATTCGCGCGTGGCCAGTGCCATGTAGCAAACCACCGGCACGGTGGACGCCTGCGCCAGAACCTGCGGACCCGCCATTGCACCTGCAAGGCCTGTCAAGACACCGCGGCGGCCGATCATTCAATTACCTCGTCGGCGCGCAGCAGCAGCGAGCGCGGCAGGCTCAGCCCGATGGCGCGCGCGGTGCCCGGGTTCAGCACCAGCCCGAAGGTGGTGGGCTGCTCGATCGGCAGCTCGCCGACACGCGCGCCCTTGAAGATGCGGTCGATGTAGCTGGCCACGCGCTCGTAAAGCCCGGTCAGGCTGGTGCTGTAGGCCATCAGCCCGCCGTCGCGCACCTGCTCGGCCCATTCCCACATGGTCGGCAGCTTGTACTGGCGCGCCAGCTCGATGATGGCCTTGCGGTCGGTCATGAACGTGGTCTGTGCGCCGACGAACAGCGCCTGCGCCCGCTCGGCTGCCATGGTGGCGAATGCACTCTTGTAGTCGTTGCCCTTGACGGTGACCACGCTAAAGCCCAGGCCCAGCGCGGCGGCGGCTTGGCGTGCCTCGGCAATCTGCACCTGCATCGCCGGGTCCTCGAGCGACAGGAAGACGATGCGCGTGGCGCGCGGCACGGCTTGCTTCAGCAGCTCCATCTTCTTCGCCGCCAGCGTGCCGTCGGCTGCGATTAGCACGCCGGTCAGGTTGTTGCCGGGCCGTGCCAGGCTGGCCACCAGGCCGGTGGCCACCGGGTCGAAGTTGCCGAAGAAGACGATCGGCACGGTCGGCGAAGCCTCGCGCGCGGCGCGCGTGGCTGTCAGGCCCACGGTCAGCAGCGCGTCGCAGCGCTGCTGCACCAGGTCGCGCGCCAGCTCCGGCAGCCGCGCCACCTGGCCGTCTGCCCAGCGCCGTTCGATGACGAGGTTCTGTCCTTCGACCCAGCCCTGGCGCTTCAGCGCCGCGGGGATGCCCAGCGCCTGGAACTCGGCCGGACCGGCCGCGTTGGGCCGCAGCCAGCCCAGCTTGAACACCTTGCCAGCGGGCTGCGCGCCGACCGGCGGCAAGC
>DASQFA010000566.1:0-10284 GCA_035633375.1 Rubrivivax sp. | reverse complement strand
GCTCGACCTGCTGGACGCGCAGCGTGCGCTGCGCGCCGCCGAGCTGGCCGACACCGACACACGCACGCTGCTGGCGCTGAGTGCGGTGCAACTGGTCAAGGCGCTCGGCGGCGGCTGGCTCAGCGCCGAGCCGGTCGCCGTGGCCGGCACGCCCGTCGCTTCGTCGGTCGGCCGCGAAACGGCGGCCATTCTCCCGCCCCCACTACCGACACTTCGAGGCAACCGATGAACCAACCCTTGCCTGCGGTCCATGCCGCGCATGCCGCCGACGCCGCCCGAGCAGCCGCCCTCGCGGCAACCCTTGCCGCCGTGCTGAGCGGCTGCGCGCCCGAGCCGGCGCCGCCGCCGCCCATCCCCTCGGTCTTCGTCAGCCCGGTGCGCAACGACCACGGCAATGCCGAACGGGTGCTGTCCGGCAGCCTGCGCCCGCGCGTTGAAGCGGAGCTGGCCTTTCGCACCGGTGGCAAGGTCAGCGCGCGCCTGGTCGAGCTGGGGCAGCACGTGCGCGCCGGCCAGGCGGTGGCCACCATCGATGCGGCCGACTATCGGCTGGCGCTGCAAGCGGCGCTCGAGCAGCAGCGCGCCGCCGAAGTCGACGCCGTGCAGGCGGCCAGCGACGCGGCGCGCTTCAAGCGCTTGCTGGTCGACGGCTCGGTGAGCACGGCCGATGCCGAGCGCCAGCAGGCCCGTGCCGACGCTGCCGCGGCGCGGCTCACCCAGGCGCAGCAGCAGGCCGAACTGGCGCGCAACCGTGCCGGCTACGCCGTGTTGAGCGCCCCCTTCGACGGCGTGGTGACGGCCGTGCATTTCGAGCGCGGCCAGATGGTCGACGACAGCCGGCCCGTGCTCAGCCTGGCCCGGCCGGGCGAGCTGGAGGTGGTGGTGGACGTGCCCGAGTCCCTGGTCAACGGCCTGAAGGCCTGGCAGGCCAGCATGGTGGTGGGTGCTTCGGCCAGCCCATCGGCCGCCCCGCCCGTGCCGTTGCGGCTGCGCGAACTGGCGCCCAGCGCCCACGCGGCGACGCGCACCACCCGCGCACGCTATGCACTGGCCGCAGGCGCTGCAGGCACGGAGCTGCGCATGGGAATGACCGCCGAAGTGCGTTTGCAACAGGCCGGGCGCGTCAGCGGTGCCGAGCTGCCCTTGGGGGCCTTGCTGGTGACCGCCGCCGCCGGGACCCCCCACGCGGCGTCTGCCGCAGGCGCCAGCACCGGCCCGTCCGTGTGGCTGGTGGATGCGACGACCGGTGCGCTGAAGCGCCGGCCCGTGCAGCTGCTGTCGCAGACCACCGACCACGTGCGCGTGGCCGGCCTGCCCGATGGCGCAATGGTGGTGACGGTGGGCGCGCAAAAGCTCGACGCCGGCCTGAAGGTGCAAGCGGTGCAACGCCCGCTCGCCGGCCTGTCGGCCACGGTGGACGCGCGATGAAGTCCTTCAACCTGTCGGAATGGGCGGTCACGCACCGTGCGTTCGTGCGCTTTCTCATCATCGGCACGCTGCTGGTGGGCGCTTTCTCCTTCACGCGCCTGGGCCGGCTGGAAGACCCGAGCTTCAACGTCCCGACCATGAACGCCGTGGTGGCCTGGCCCGGCGCCACTGCGCAGCAGGTGCAGGACCAGGTGCTCAACCGCATGGAGCGCGAGCTGCAGAAGATCGAGGGCATCGACCACGTGCGCAGCTTCGCGCGCCAGGGCTACGGCGGCCTGAACTTCTGGATGAAGGGCGGCACGCCCAAGCACGAGCTGGAGCGCGCCTGGTACCTGGCGCGCAAGAAGATCGCCGACGTGCGCCACGAGTTTCCCGACGGCGTGCGCGGCCCCTTCTTCAACGACGAGTTCACCGATGTCTACAGCGTGCTGTACGCGTTCAGCGCACCCGAGCTGAGCTGGCCTGAGTTGCAGCTGCTGGTAGAGGACGCCAAGCGCCAACTACAGGCCGTGCCCGGCGTCACCAAGATCGACGTTTTCGGCCGCCAAGCGGAGAAGGTGTATGTGGAGTTCTCCAGCACGCGCCTGGCAGCACTGGGCATCAGCCCGCAGACGCTGATCGAAGCCCTGGCGCGACAGAACGCGATGGCGCCCACGGGCAGTGTGGAAGGGCGCAACGATCGTGTCTTCTTGCGCCTGGGTGAGCTGGGAAACCAGCGCGGCAGCGGCCTGCGCGACGCCCGCGACGTGGCCGATGTGCCCATCGAGGCGGGTGGTCGCTTGCTCAAGCTGTCCGACGTGGCGCAGGTGCACAGCGGCCTGGAAGACCCGCCGCAGTTCACCGTGCGCCACAACGGCCAACCGGTGCTGATGCTGGGCGTGACCTTCGAGCGCAGCGGCAACATCCTGACGCTGGGCGCGGCGCTGGACGAGCGCATGGCCGCGCTGCAAGCCGCGCTGCCCCTGGGCGTGGCGGTGGACAAGGTGGCCGACCAGCCGAAGATCGTCGACGACTCGGTATGGGAGTTCGAGAAGGCATTCCTCGAAGCGCTGGCCATCGTGCTGGCGGTGTGCTTCCTGTTCCTGGGCTGGCGCACGGGCATCGTGGTGGCCGCGTCGGTGCCGCTGGTGCTGGCGCTGGTGGCGATCGTGATGGCGGCGATGGGCTGGAACCTCGACCGCATCTCGCTGGGCGCGCTGATCATCGCCCTGGGCCTGCTGGTGGACGACGCCATCATCGCGGTGGAGATGATGGTGGTGAAGATCGAGCAGGGCTGGGACAAGGTGCGCGCCGCCACCTTCGCCTACACCTCCACGGCCTTTCCCATGCTCACCGGGACGCTGGTCACCGTGGCCGGTTTCATGCCGGTGGGTTTTGCGAAATCCATCAGCGGTGAATACGCCGGTGGCATCTTCTGGGTCGTGGGCGTGGCGCTGGTCGCCTCGTGGTTCGTCGCCGTGGTGTTCACACCCTACCTGGGCGTGACGCTGCTGCCCGACACGATCAAAGTCCACGCGGCCCAGCAGGGTGCCGACCCCTATGCCCGCCCCATCTACCAGCGCCTGCGCCGCGTGCTGCGCTGGTGCGTGGCCCACCGCAAGGCGGTGCTGGGCGCCACGGTGGCGGCCTTCGTCATCAGCGCGGCCGGCATGACGCTGGTGCAGCAGCAGTTCTTCCCCACCGCGTCGCGGCTGGAGCTGATCGTCGACCTGCGGCTGCGCGAAGGCGCCTCTTTCACCGCCACCGAAGCGCAGGTCGAGCGGCTGGAAGAAGTGTTGAAGCAAGACCCGCAGATCGCGCATTTCACCGCCTACACCGGCGCCGGCGCACCGCGCTTCTTCCTGTCGATCTCGGCCGACCTGCCCAACCCCGGGCTGGCGCAGATCATCGTCAACACCAAGAGCATTGCCGACCGCGAAGCGGTGCGTGGCCGCCTGCTGGAGCTCTTCGCCAAGGGCGAGCAGTTGCCCGACCTGCGCGGCCGCGTCACGCGTTTCGAGTTCGGCCCGCCGGTGGGCTTTCCGGTGCAGTTCCGTGTCATCGGGCCCGACGCCGCACAGGTGCGCGAGATTGCCTACCGCGTGCGCGACAAGGTGCGCGACAGCCCGCTGGTGCGCGACACCCAGCTCGACTGGAACGAACAGGTGCGCGCGATCCACGTGCAGCTGGACCAGGACAAGGCACGCCTGCTGGGCATCACCAGCGCCGACGTGGGCGCGATGACGCAGATGGTGTTGTCTGGCGTGCCGGCCACGCAGATCCGCCGCGGCGAGGACCTGATCGACGTGATGCTGCGCGCCTCGGCCGAAGAGCGCATGGCGCTGGAACGGCTGCGCGACGTGAACCTGTTCACCCGCAGTGGTGCTGGTTTGCTGCAGGTCGTGCCGCTGTCGCAAGTGGCCAACCTGGTGCCGACCTTTGAAGAGCCGGTGCTGTGGCGGCGCAACCGCGAGATGGCGCTGACGGTGCGCGCCGACGTGCTGGACGGCGTGCAGGGCCCGTCGGCCACGTCGAAGATCTGGCCGACGCTGCAGCCCGTGGTCGACAGCCTGCCGCCGGGCTACCGGGTCGAGATCGGCGGCGCGTCGGAAGAAACCGCCAAGTCCGACCGCGCGCTGTTTGCCGTCTTCCCGCTGATGTTCGTGGTGATGCTGTTCTTCATGATGCTGCAGTTGCAGAGCTTCTCGCGTGTGAGCATGGTGTTCCTGACTGCACCGCTGGCGCTCATCGGCGTGGTGCCGGCGCTGCTGCTCTTCAACGCGCCCTTCGGCTTCGTGGCCCTGCTCGGCGTGATTGCGCTGAGCGGCATGATCATGCGCAACGCGGTCATCCTGGTCGACCAGATCGACACCGACATTGCCGCCGGCGTGCCGCCTGCCGACGCGGTGGTGGAAGCCACCGTGCGCCGCTCCCGCCCGGTGGTGTTGACAGCCGCCTGCGCGGTGCTGGCCATGGTGCCGCTGGCCGGCAGCGTGTTCTGGGGCCCGATGGCGATGGCCATCATGGGCGGGCTGATCGCGGGCACGGTGCTCACGCTGGCCTTCGTGCCGGCCCTGTACGCGGCCTGGTTCCGGGTGCGGCCGGCCACGCCGGCCGCTGCAGGCACCGCCGCACCGGCCCTTCAACCCACCTGAGCTTGTTCGCCATGCCCCATCGTTTCACCCTTCTCGTCGCCGCCGCGGGTCTGGCTACCGCGCTCAGCGGATGCGCCCCCTTCAACCATGCCGGCATAGACAGTCCCGTCGCCGCAACCGCCGTGGCGCCGATGGAGCCCCGCCCCCGGGTGGCGCTAGTGCTCGGCAGCGGCGGCCCGCGCGGCTATGCCCACATCGGCGTGATGCGTGTGCTGGAAGAAGCCGGCATCGAGGTCGACCTGGTCGTCGGCACCAGCGTCGGTTCGCTGCTCGGGGCGTTCTGGGCCGACGGCCGCTCGGCCGCCGAGATCGACGCGCTGTCGCAAGACGGCGGGCCGCTGACGCTGTTCGACCTGTCGCCGTTTGCCGACCGCGGCTGGATACACGGCCAGCGGCTGCAGGACTACGTCAACAACCGCCTGGGCAACAAGTCCATCGAACAGCTGCCGCGGCGGCTGGTGGTGGGCGCCACGCGGCGCGACGACAAGGCGCCGGTGTTCTTCACCCGCGGCAATGCGGGCGTGGCCGTGCGCGCATCCAGCGCGGTGCCCGGAATCATCTCGCCGGTGGGCATCGCGGGCGTCGAATACGAGGACGGCGACGAATCCCTGCCGCTGGCGGTGCGCGCGGCGCGGCAGGCCGGTGCCCGTTTCGTGATCGCGGTCGATGTCACGCCGCGCCCGGGCACCACGCCTGCAGGCGCGTCGCAAGCGCAGCAGGAACGCGTCGCCCAGCGTCGTGCCCGCATCGCGCCCGAAGCCGCGCTGGCCGACTACCTGATCCACGCCGAGCTGGATTTCGGTGCCTCACCGCTGCCGGCCTACTTCCGGTACGCGCGCGCCACCGGCGAGCGCAGCGCACGCCACCACCTGCCGCTGCTGCTGGCCAGCCTGCAGCGCGCAGGCCTGGTTGCCGAAGGGCATGCGCCATGATGGCGCGGCGCTTCGCGAGTGGGGTCAGAGTGTGGATGGCGGCGCAGGCGCTGGGCGCAGCCTTTGCCACCTACCGAACCGGGTGCCGCGCGAGCGCCGCGATCGGCGCGCGAGCTCTCAGCCCAGGCTGGCCTGCCTGGACGCGTCGCCCACGGCGCCAGGCTGTTTGGCACAGGCCTGCTCGAACGCCTGGCGCGCGCAATCAAGGCATTTTCCGCAGGTCGAGCCGATCAAGGCCTGGGCCATCAGCGCATCGAACGAGCGTGTGCCCGCTTGCACCGCCTGCGCGATGTCGCGGTCTGAAACCCGGTGGCAGATACAGACGATCATGGTACGCAGCCAACAAGCAACCCGGTGCGCAGTCTAGACGCAACAGGAATGCTTCTCAATAAGATCGCAGCCCCGCAGCCATGCACTCAGGCCCCATCGCCCACCTGCGACTGCAACCAGTTCTGCTCGCCCAGTTGGGCCACCAGTTCGATCTGCGTTTCCAGGTAGTCGATGTGTTCCTCGGTGTCGTCGAGGATGCTGGCGAGCAGATCGCGCGACACATAGTCGCGCACCGACTCGCAATGCGCGATGCCGTCCTTCAACACCGCCACCGAACCCATCTCGACCTTCAGATCGCAATGCAGCACCTCGACCGCCGATTCGCCGATGAGCAGCTTGCCCATGTCCTGCAGGTTGGGCAGGCCCTCGAGCATGAGGATGCGGTCGATCAGCCGGTCGGCGTGTTTCATCTCGCCGAGCGATTCTTCGTGTTCGTGCTTGGCCAGACGCGCGTAGCCCCAATTCTTCAGCATGCGGTAGTGCAGGAAGTACTGGTTGATCGCAGTCAGCTCGTTCTTCAGCTGCGCGTTCAGGTGATGCAAAACCTTGGTATCGCCCTTCATGCGGTTTCCTCCGGCAGTGTTCAGCCCCGATTGTGGATGCATCGGGCCGTTCAGGTGCAAACGCGGCTGATAGGGCAGCTTTTCGCGGCACCCATGCATGCGAAGATGCCGGGGTCCTGCAACCAAAGTCGAGACACCCATGTCCAACCCCTTCCCCACCGACGACCCCTTCCTGAATGGTTATTACGCGCCGCTGCACATGGAGTGCGACGCGCCGAACCTGCCGATCAGCGGCGAGTGGCCGACGGCCTTGAACGGCACGCTCTATCGCAACGGCCCGAACCCGCAGTTCGCGCCGCGCGGGCCGTACCACTGGTTTTCCGGCGACGGCATGCTGCATGCCTTCCATGTGGAGGACGGGCGCGTGGCCTACCGCAACCGCTGGGTGCGCACGCCGAAATGGGAGCTCGAAAACGCCGAGGGTGAAGGCCTGTCGGGCGCCTTCGGCAACCCGCGCTTTTCCGACCCGCGCATCGTCAAGCTCGGCTCGACCTTGGCCAACACCAATGTCGTGTGGCATGCCGGCCGGTTGCTGGCGCTGGAAGAGGCGCATGCACCCTTCGAGGTGGACCCGGTGACGCTGGCGCCGAAGGGCTACTTGGACTTCGGCGGCAAGCTGGTCGGGCCAATGACCGCGCACCCGAAGCTGGATGCCGGCAACGGCGAGATGGTGTTCTTCGGCTATTCGGCCAAGGGCCGCTTCACGCCCGACCTTTCGCTGCATGTGGTGGGCCGCGACGGCACGCTCGAGCGCTCGCAGTGGTTCCAGGCGCCCTACCCGAGCATGGTGCACGACTTCGTGGTCACGCGCGACTGGATCATCCTGCCTATCTTTCCGCTCACCGGCTCGATGGACCGGGCCATGAAGGGCCTGCCGCCCTATGCCTGGGAGCCGGACAAGGGCACGCATGTGGCGCTGGTGCCGCGCAACGGCTCGGTGGACCAGGTGCGCTGGTTCAGCGCCGACCCGTGCTATGTGTTCCACCCGATGAATGCCTTCGACACGCCCGACGGCAAGGTGGTGTGCGACATGATGAAGTACCCGGTGGCGCCGCTGTTCCCGGCCCCTGACGGCCGCCCCGCCATCGGCGCGCCGCCCGAGGCGACGCTGGTGCGCTGGACTTTCGATCCCAAGGGCCACACCGACACCTTCACCGAGCAGCCGCTGGATGACCATCGCGGCGAATTTCCGCGGCTGGACGAGCGCTTCACCGGGCTGCCTTACCGCCATGGCTGGTTCCAGGCCGGCGAGGTCACGAACGCCGGCCGCGGCCGCGACTCGCGCGACAGCCTGGCGCACATCGACCATGCCAGCGGCTCGGTCACCACCTGGCAACCGAATGCCGGCGACTTCTGCGGCGAGCCGGTGTTCGTGCCGCGCAGCGCCACGGCCGAGGAAGGCGACGGCTTCGTGCTCAGCGTGATCTTCCGCGCCGAATCGCGCTGCAGCGACCTGGCGGTGTTCGATGCGCAGAACCTGAAGCACGGGCCGCTGGCGCTGGCCCACCTGTCGCACCGCGTGCCGGCCGGCTTCCACGGCAACTGGCGCGACGCGGTGGCCTGATCTACTGGCGCAGCACCGCGTCGATGCGCGGCGCGTCGCTGCCCAGTTCCGCCAGCACCTCGCGGCTGTGCTCACCCAGGGAGCACGCGCACGCCGTTCAAAGGCAGGGACTTGTCTTCAGTGGCCATCGGGCTGACTGCGGGTTGATCGCGCCGTGCACCCGCCGCGCCGGGTCAGCGTGCGGCGGGCGGCTCCTGGTCGGTGGGGATACCGACAACGAAGCGATAGAAGGCCACCGAGCGGTTGATGTACGAGGCCTCGCCGCCGGTGGGCATCATGCTCGACGCCATGCGCGTGCGCGTCAGGCTGTAGAAGTTCCACACCCCCGGCGCGCGCCGCTCGACAAAATAGGCGGTCTGCAGATCACCCGGTGCAAACAGCGTGAACATCAACATCTTTACCGGGCTGATGTTCTCGGACACGACGAACAGCCGCTCGCGGTCGGCCGCGAGCACACGGTCGCGATAGACCGTCTTGCCGCTGGAGCGGTTGTCGCTTTGTGCGTAGTGCAGGTCCTGGCCCTGGGCAACCTGCGCGGCGCTGAAGTCGGCGCGGCGCAGCGCCGCATCGGGACCACTCAGCGCAAAGGCATCGGTGACGAGTGGCTTCCAGGCCTTCTCGGTCGTCGACCAGTAGCGCACGCCCTTCTTTTCCGAGATGGCGCCGATGCGGGCCAGCAGCCCGTCGATGTCGCCGTCGTGGCGGAAGCTGCCGGCTACCGCCACCATGGTCTCGGCGCCAACCTTCGGCCAGCCGGTGCAGGCCGGTGGCAGCCAATCGCGCGCCGCCGCACCCAGCCAGGCCTGCACGTTGGGCGCCGCACCGGGCTCGGCGTAGGCCGGCAACGCGGCGACACCACAGGGCAGCCGCGGCCCCTCGTCGCCGGCCAGCGCCGGGGCGCCGGCGAGGCCGCCCAGCAGCGTGGCAATGGCCATCGCGCGCGCGACGCGGGGGGTCGTCGGGTCATCACGATCGGCGCCGGTGTGCGGGCGCAGCGGGTGGCGCAGGCGATGCAGCAAGGCACGGGTTGCGGCGAGGGTCAAGGCGGGCTCCGGGTCGGTGGCGCTTGCGGCGGACTGCTCATCGTAGGCCCATCGGCGCATCGACTACAGTCGTTTCGACCCTAACCCAATCCAAATGGAGGCCGCAACATGTTCCAACCCGAGCTGATGAAGGGCCAGCGTTTCCTGGTCACCGGCGGCGGCACCGGCCTGGGCCAGGCCATGGCCGAACAGTTCCTGGCGCTTGGCGCCGACGTCGCCATCTGCGGCAGGCGAAAGGCAGTGTGCGACGCCACCGCCGACGCCTGGCGCGCGATGTTCCCGAAGGCCCGCATCGACACCTTCGGCGTGGACATCCGCATCGCGCAGGCGGTGGAAGAGATGGTCGAGACGCTGTTTGCCAGTGGCGGGCTCACCGGGTTGGTGAACAACGCCGCCGGCAACTTCATCTCGCCGACCGAGGCCTTGAGCCCGCGCGGCTTCGACGCCGTTGCCGGCATCGTCTTCCACGGCAGCTTCTACGTGACGCAGGCCATCGGCAAGCGCTGGGTGGCCCAGGCCAAGGCGGGGGAGTGGAAGGCCGGCATGCCCTACCGCAGCGTGATGAGCATCATCACCACCTGGGTCGACAACGGCAGCCCCTACGTGGTGCCGTCGGCGATGAGCAAGGCCGGCCTCGATGTCATGACCAAGTCGCTGGCGGTGGAATGGGCCAGGTACGGCATCCGCCTCAACGCCGTGGGCCCGGGCGAGATCCCGACCGAAGGCATGAGCAAGCGGCTGAATCCGGGCGAGCAGCCGGGCCAGCGCAGCATCGAACGCAACCCGATGGCGCGCCCGGGGCTGATGAGCGAGCTGCAGCACCTGGCCGCGTTCCTGATGGCGCCGGGGCAATGCGACTGGCTCACCGGCCAGAGCATCATGATGGACGGCGGCAGTGCGCTGGCCACGGGCGGCAACTTCTACGAGCTGCGCCACTGGAGCGACGACGACTGGCGCGTCGCCCGCGAACGAATAGAAGCCCAGAACGAGAAGGACCGAGCCGCGCGTTGAAGCGTGCCTGCGCAGGATTCAAGGGCCGCCACGGCGCGAACCGCGCCCCGGCCCGGGCCGGGGCGCACCACTCACCAGCTGCGCACGCGCCCTGTGTCGATATGCACGAACTGGCTGTCCGGGTAGTAGCCTACGCCGCCGACACGCAGCGCTTGCGCGGCGTCGCGCAGCTCGGCCAGCGGCACGCCCGGCAGGCGCACGTCGATCGCACGCCCCTCCATGTGCAGGCTGTTCCTGGCGACACCGCCGCCGCGTGTCTGGCGCAGTTGGGTGTTGGTG
>DASQFA010000565.1:0-3659 GCA_035633375.1 Rubrivivax sp. | reverse complement strand
TGGTGTGCACGATGCTGGCGGGGATGTGCGACGGCGAGACGATGCCGGCGAACCACGTGGCAACGGCGGCAAAGCCGGCGGTCGCGCCGAGACCACGGCCGGTGACCAGGTACGTGGCGAGCAACACCAGACCGAGCAGCGCGCCGGCAAGGTAGGGATTCATGAAAGGCTCGGCTGCGGCCTTGCCTGTCGTCCGCTCGCCGGCGGCCGGTCTTCGTTGTGTCAACGTGCTCATGATGGGTGACTCTCCTATACCCTGTATAGTATGCCCACCGGTGACCTCGCGCGCACCTTTGTACGTCCCTGGCGGCCGGTGCGAGTCGGGCAAAACGGGTTAACGATCGGAGTCCTGATCTGCATCAATCGGGTTCCGCGGCTACCGGGACAACATCCCCCGGCTTTCTCGGTGCGACCTCGAGTCGCGTTTCATTGGAGTGACTACTGCATGAAGAAACTGATCACGACAACCACCGTCGCGCTGTTCGCGCTGTCGGGCACCGCGGCTTGGGCCGCCGACGCCAAGGCGCCCGTGGCTGCCAAGCCGGCAGCGTCGGCTGCCTCTGCCGCACCCGCGGCGAAGGCTGCTTCGACCGCAGCACCGGCCCCGAAGAAAGAAAAGAAAGGCGGCTGCTGAGCTCCAGCAACCGCGTTCAGACGAAAAGGGGAAGGCTTGGCCTTCCCCTTTTTTCTTGGCTCACTTCGGCGTGATCTTGAAGCTGCCGTCCTTGGCCACTTCGATCTCGTTGTTCAGGAACGCGGCGTTGTAGCCCGCTTCCTTCAGCTTGTGGTACGCCATCTCGGCCCGGATGCCGGTGAGGCAGTGGGTGACAACGCGCTTGCCCTTGGACACCTCGCCCATGCGCGCCGCCAGCTCTTCGTCTGGGATCAGCAGGGCGCCCTTGATCATGCCTTGCGCCGCTTCGTCGGGGTTGCGCACGTCGAGGATCAGCACGTCCGCCGGCGTGTTCTTGGCCAACGTGGTGAATTCAGCCATCGGGATCGAACCGGCGCGCGGCTTGGGCGCGTAGGCAATCTGGGTCAGCGCCGGCGTGCCGGACTCGATCGGGTAGGCGGCAGCCTGCCAGCCGATCATGCCGCCGTTGAGCACCAGCACATTCTGCTGGCCGGCCTTGACCAGGGCCTGCGCCACGGTCATCGCCTGATCACCGCCGCGACCGTCGTACACGATCAGCGGCGCATTCAGCTTGGCCCGCGGCAGCGACTTGAGCACGGCCTTTTCCTGCCCGGCGGGCACCGACACCGCGCCCTTGATATGGCCGCTGGTGGCGTCTTGCGCGGTGCGCGCGTCGATCATCACGTGCGGGATGTCGCGGTCGACGTAGGCAGCCTTCACGAACACCGGCGTCGTCACCTGGACGTTGCGCGTCGCCCACTCGGGCTGGCCTTCGCGATAGACGCGCAGATTGGTGTATCCGAGCAACTTGGCCTTCTTCAGCGAGTTCGGGCTCAGCGTGCAGGTGAGGCCGCCGCAGTAGAAGACGACGAGCTGGTTCTTGTCCTTCGGCAGCCGGTCGACGAACTTGTCGAAGCCGATGAACGGCAAGTGGATCGCACTCGGAATCGCGCCTTCCTGGAAGCGAACCAGCGGCCGCGAGTCGATCAGCGTGTACGGGGTCTTGGCCGGTCCTTCGGCGACCAGTTTGGCCACACCGGCGTAGTCGATCAGGTTGGCGGGGGCTATCTTCGCCGGGCCCTTGAAGCGGATTTCGCTGACGACCTTGAGGCCGTCCTTCTCGACAAAGGTGACCTGCACTTCGTGTCGCTTCTTGGCCTCGCGCAGGTGCTCGGGCGTCTTCTCGACGCCGGCATCGATGACCTTCAGTGCCTTCGGATCGAAGCGCAGGATCTGCGGCGCAGCAGCACCGACGTCGATTTGCATCGACTGCGACTTGAACGCCGCCGTTTCGAAGTAGCCGCCCATCTGATTGGGTTCCAGCGTGTGGCAGGCCGCGCACATCGACGGTTGCGGCGCTTTGGCCTTGGGCGATGCGGGCGCGGCCGGTGTCTGCGCCGAGGCGACGTGGGCGGCCATCAGCAGCGCGCCCAGCAGGTTGATGCGGAACATGTTTCTTCCTTTCGTGGACATGACGGGTCGGTGCTCACTGACCCAAACTCAAAACGGGGGTGATCTCGCTGATCTGGCCGGCGTTGACCATGACCCAGCGCAGGGTGAATCCGCCGGCGAGCACCAGCAAGGCCGGCCACACGGTGTGCGCCACCTTGTGCGACAGCTCCAGGCCTTGCCAGGCCAGCGGCAGCAGCACGCCCACACCCACCACGCCAAGCCAGAACGGCAGCGCATACGCGCCGGTGGCGATCAGCGAGGCGGCCACCGCGTGCGAGGCCGAGCTGGTATGCAGGTTGATCAGCAGCAGGGCGATGAATACCAGTTCCGTGACCAGGAAGATCTGGTCATAGCGCACGAGCGACTGCGAGGTGATCTTCTGCGGATGCTGCGCACCCAGCGGCTGCAACATGGCCGAGAAGGCGCCACCGACCATGCCCTGAGGTGCGCTGCGCCCCTGCAGCAGCGTGGCGGCGATGTGCATCACCGCAGCGCCGGCCGAAAGGCCCGAGACCAGGAACAAGGGGCCGAGGATGGCGCTGTTCCACAAGGGGCGCGCCACCATGGTGTTGAGCAGGATGCCGGTGTAGATGCCCAGGCCGATGCCCAGCGCGATGTTGGCCCAGCCCAGCGCGCCGATCCATGACGGCCGCGCGACCAGGGTGTCGGACAGGCGCTTGATCAGCGGCACGGTACGGCCCAGCCACGGCCAGGCGTCGGGCAGCCGGATCAACGCCGAGACCAGCAGCACGCCGTAGACGATGATCAGCACCCAGGAGCCCCAGGCCATCGGCGATGTGACCTGGAAGGTGGTGTAGATGCGCCAAACGTACAGCCGGTGCGTCAGGTCGAGCAGCAGCGCCAGCATGCCGATGTTCATCAGCACGAAGCCGAGCAGCGGCGTCTGCATGGAGAAGAAGCGGCGCGGATCCTCACCCTTGGCGATGCGCCGCATGGCCAGGCCCGCCAGCACCATCATGCCGGCGACGATGCCTCCGACGAACAGGTACAGGGGGATCTCCCAACTCCACACGCTCAGGTGCGGGTCGATCAGGGGGTTGTGTCGGGTGGAGGTGACTTCGAGCATGCTGGCTGCTCCTCAGCTCAGATAGAAGATGCGCGGGCGGGTGCCGGCCTCGGGCAGCAGCGAGTGATGCCGGCGGGTGCGCAGCAGGTCGTTGACCGCGCTCTTGGGATCGTCCATGTCGCCGAAGTGCATGCAGTGCGTCGGGCACACCGAAACGCAGGCCGGGTCCAGGCCGTCCTTGACACGGTGGATGCAAAAAGTGCACTTGTCGACATACCCCTTCGGATGCACGAAGCGCGCGTCGTAGGGGCAGGCGGCGATGCACGCCTTGCAGCCGATGCACTTGTTGGCCGTCACCTGCACCGTCTTGCCGAAGTCCTCGACATGGCTGGCGCCGGTGGGGCAGCAACTGACACAGGGCGGGTTGTCGCAGTGGTTGCAGCGTTCCGAACGGATCTCGAGCGAGAGGGTGGGGAATTCTCCCCGCGTCTCGGTGACGATCCAGTCGCGGCAGTAGCCCTGCGGGACGTCGTTTTCTGTCTGGCA
>DASQFA010000564.1:0-3929 GCA_035633375.1 Rubrivivax sp. | reverse complement strand
GTTGCCCGGCATGTCCAGGGCCACCGACTGCGCGGCGATGTATTCGGCCAATGCGGCGTCGTAGGCGGCACGTGTGGGCGCGTCGAATTGCCCGGCGGGCAGCGACGCCAGGCTGCGCGCGGCGGCAATGCGCACCGCGCGCAGCGGGTCCTTGAGCAGCGGCGCCAGGGCCGGGACGCGTTGCGATGCCTCCAGCCCATCCAGGCTGGAGGCGGCGGCGGCGCGCACCTCGGCATCGACGTCGCGCGTGGCCTCGATGCGCTCGCCGATGCCTGCCGTCGGGTTGCCGCGCAGCATATCCAGCGCGGTGGCGCGCACGATCGGCGGCTGCGCCGCGTCGGCGGCGATGCTGGCCAGCGCCTGCGCCGAACCGGCTGCGCCGCGCCGCGCCGCGGCGAACACCTCGCCGTAGTGGGCGGGGCGCTTTGGCGCGCCGTACCAGCGCGTGACCGCATCGGCGGCCCACTGCGCCGGCTTGTCGGCGTGGCATTGGTTGCAGGCATTGGGCGTGCCGATCGACACCGTCAGGTCGGGGCGCGGCACGCGCATGCTGTGGTCGGGCCGCGGCTGCACCACCATGTAGTTCTTCGCCGGCATGTGGCAGGCCACGCACTGCGCGCCGGGCGTGCCGGCTTCATGGCGGTGGTGCTGCGGCGTATCGAAGCTGCCCGTGGCACTGGGGAAGGCCGGGTTGGCCTGAGGCTGGTGGCATTGCAGGCACAGCGCGTTGCCCTGCAGCTTGGGCTTGGCGCTGTGCGGGTTGTGGCAATCGGTGCAGCTCACGCCCATGCGGTACATCTTGCTTTGCCGGAAAGAGCCGCCGACGAAGACCTCGTCCAGCTGCTGGCCGTCGGCGTGGTACAGGCCTTCGCGCAGCAGGCTGGGCAGGTAGTGGTCCAGGTGCGGCTGGCCCGGCACCGGCGTGGCCGTGAGCTCGGCGCGGCGCGAGTGGCAAGCCGAACAGACCTCGACCTGCGACTTGGGCGTCTTCAGGTCGGCGAGCAGGCCGTGGCGCTCGGCCGCCGGCGCCGCGCGCGATGGGTCCGCGGCCCTGCCCAGCGCCCATTCGGCATGGCGCGAGCCTGGGCCGTGGCAGGACTGGCAGGACACGTTCACCTCGGACCAGCGCGACGCGAAGGCGTCGGCCTGCGCGTCGAAGCGCTTCTCGAAACCGGTGGTGTGGCAGGAGATGCACATCGTGTTGCCGGTCTGGTAGCGCCCGCTCCAGTGCAGCACGTCACCCGGCGGTGCCTTCTCGTTCGGCAGCAGGTGGAACCACTTCTTCTCGCGGGTGTTCCAGGCGATCTGCAGCGGCTGCAGGCGCCCGCCCTGCGTTTCGATCAGGTACTGCTGCAGCGGCTCGTGGCCGAAGGTGTACTTGATCTCGAAGTCGCCTTGTCTGCCGTCGGGGCCGTCGGTGTTGACGAAGAACTTGTCGCCGCGCTTGAAGAAACGCGTGCTCACGCCCTGGTGCCTGAACTGGGTGTTGTCGAAGTTGCCGCGCACCGTGTGCTCGTTCGGCGCGGCCATGGCCTTGGCGTGGTGCGACTGCTTCCAGGCGTTGGCCGCGTCCTGGTGGCAGCCCAGGCATTGGGCGTTGTCGATGTAGGTGGCGCTGCTGGGTAACGCGGGCGCCAGTGCGGCGGGCGCCGCCGCTGTCGCCGCTGTCGCCTGCGCGGGTGCTGCAGCGCTGCGCCCGACATCGCGCACCTGCCAGACGCCGAACCCGAGGGCGGCCAACAGCAGCAGTGCAGTCGCCACCCACAGGCCGCGTCGGCCGGGCGCCGCAGCGGCGGCCGGTGCGGCGCTGCCGCCTGCGTCGGGCGCCACGGCGGCGGCACCCGTATCGGCTGACGGTTCGGGCTTGCCCCGACGCTTTCTGGCCATGCCCCGCGCAGGCTCAGGCGTGGTGCGGCAGGTAGCGCACCGAGAGCACGCCGGCGATGGCGCGGATGTTGTCCAGCACCGGCTCGCCGACGGCACTTTCCACGTCCACCAGCGTGTAGGCCATTTCGCCGCGCGACTTGTTGACCATGTTGTGGATGTTCAGGCCGGCGTTTGCCATGGCGGTGGAGATCTGCCCCAGCATGTTGGGCACGTTGGCGTTCGCTATGGCCACGCGGAAGGCCGATTCGCGCGCCATCGAGACCTGCGGGAAGTTGACCGCGTTGACCACGTTGCCGTGTTCGAGGAAGTCGCGCAGCTGGTCGACCACCATCACGGCGCAGTTCTCCTCGGCCTCGCGCGTGCTGGCGCCCAGGTGGGGCAGCGCGATCACGCGCTCGTGGCGGTTCAGCGCCGGGCCGGGGAAGTCGCAGACGTAGTAGCCCAGCCGTTTGCCCGCCAGCGCCGCCAGCACCGCGGCTTCGTCGACCACGCCCTCGCGCGAGAAGTTCAGCAGCACCGCTCCGGCGCGCATCTGGCCGATGTTGGCGGCGCCGACCAGGCCACGCGTGGCCGCCACCAGCGGCACATGCAGCGTGACGAAGTCGCTGTGGCGCAGCACTTCGGCCACGCTGGCTGCTTTCTTGACCGTCGCGGGCAGGCTCCAGGCGGCATCGACGGTGATGTCGGGGTCGTAGCCCAGCACCTGCATGCCGAGCTTGATGGCCGTGTCGGCCACCAGGCTGCCGATCTTGCCCAGGCCGACGATGCCCAGCGTGTGGCCCGCCAGCTCATGGCCGGCGAAGGCCTTCTTGCCGTCTTCGACGACCTTGTCCATGTCGGGCATGTGCGGATCGAGCGAGGCCACGAAGCGCAGCGCCGCCGGCAGGTTGCGCGCGGCCAGCAGCATGCCGGTGAGCACCAGTTCCTTCACGGCATTGGCATTTGCGCCGGGTGCGTTGAACACCGGCACGCCGCGTGCGTTCATGGCCGGCACGGGGATGTTGTTGGTGCCCGCTCCGGCGCGGGCGATGGCCTTGACGCTGGCCGGGATGTGCATGGCATGCATGTCCGCCGAGCGCAGCAGCACCGCGTCGGGCGCGGCCAGGTCCTTGCCCACGCTGTAGCGGTCGGCCGGCAGCCGCTTCAGGCCGTTGGCCGAGATCTGGTTCAGCACCAGCACCTGCAGTCGCTTGCCCTCAACCATGGCGGGCCTCGAATTCGGTCATGTAGGCGACGAGCGCCTTCACGCCTTCGACCGGCATGGCGTTGTAGATCGACGCGCGCATGCCGCCCACCGAGCGGTGGCCCTTGAGCTGCAGCATGTGCCGCGCCTGCGCACCGTCGAGGAAGGCCTTGTCGAGGCTTTCGTCGCGCAGCTTGAAGGGCACGTTCATCAGCGAGCGGTCGGCCTTGGCGACCGGGCTGCTGAAGAACCTGCTCTGCTCCAGGTAGTCGTAGATCAGCGCGGCCTTGGCTCGGTTGCGCACTTCCATCGCTGCCAGCCCGCCCTGCGCCTTGATCCACTTGAACACCAGCCCGGCGATGTAGATCGCGTAAGTGGGCGGGGTGTTGAGCATCGAGTCGTTCTCGGCCTGCTGCTTGTAATCGAAAGCCGAAGGCGTGATCGGCAGCGCCTGGCCGATCAGGTCGTCGCGCACGATCACGATCGTCAGGCCGGCAGGGCCGATGTTCTTCTGCGCGCCGCCGTAGATCAGGCCGTACTTCGACACCGGAACAGGGCGCGACATGATGTTGCTCGACATGTCGGCCACCAGCGGCACCGCGCCGACCTCGGGTGTCCAGTGGTACTCGACACCGCCGATGGTTTCGTTGCTGCAGATGTGCACATAGGCGGCGTTCGGGTCGAGCTTCCAGCTGTCGCGCGGCGGGATGCGGGTGTAGCCATCGGCCTTGGCGCTGGCGGCGACGTTGACCGCGCAGTACTTGCCGGCTTCCTTGATCGACTTCTTCGACCATTCACCGGTGTCGATGTAGTCCGCCGACGCCTTGCCGCGCAGCAGGTTCATCGGCACGATGGCGTT
>DASQFA010000563.1:0-4047 GCA_035633375.1 Rubrivivax sp. | reverse complement strand
AGCCGGTTGCGCGGCGGCCGCTCGAGGCGGCTTCGGGCGCGGCACGCGGCGTGGACCACTACCTGCGCCCAGGCACGCTACGGCTGCCGGCACTGCCGCCGCTGTCGCTGTACGTGCACCTGCCGTGGTGCCTGAAGAAGTGCCCGTATTGCGACTTCAATTCGCATGAGGCCAGGGGCCCGGCACCGGAAGCCCGCTATCTGGACGCGCTGCGTGCCGACCTGGAGTCGGCACTGCCGCTGGTGTGGGGCCGGCCAGTGAGCAGCGTGTTCATCGGCGGCGGCACGCCGAGCCTGTTTTCACCCGAAGGCATCGACCGGCTGCTGGCCGACATGCGCGCCCGCCTGCCGCTGGTGCCCGACTGCGAGATCACGCTCGAGGCCAACCCCGGCACCTTCGAACGCGATCGCTTTCGCGCCTTTCGCGGTGCGGGCGTGACGCGGCTGTCGATCGGCGTGCAGAGCTTCCACGATGCCAGCCTGCAAGCCCTCGGGCGTGTGCACAACGCGGCGCAGGCGCGCGCCGCGATCGATGAGGCGCGCCGCAGCTTCGACACCTTCAACATCGACCTGATGTATGCACTGCCGGTCCAGACGCTGGCGATGCTGGATGCCGACCTGGACGCCGCGCTGTCGTTCGCGCCGCCGCACCTGTCGATCTATCACCTGACGCTCGAGCCGAACACCTGGTTTGCCAGCCATCCGCCTACGCTGCCAGGCGACGACCTGGCCAGCGACATGCTGGACCGCATCGTCGCCCGTGCCGGTGCGGATGGCCTAGAGCGCTATGAAGTCTCGGCCTTCGCGCGCAGTGGCCAGCGCTGCCGCCACAACCTGAACTACTGGCAGTTCGGCGACTACCTGGGCATTGGTGCCGGCGCGCACAGCAAGCTGAGTTTTCCGCAGCGCGTCGTGCGCCAGCAGCGCTGGCGCGAGCCGATGAGCTACATGGAAAATGCGCTGGCCGGCCATGCGCTGTCGCAGGACGACGAGGTGCCGCGCGCCGAACTGCCCTTCGAATTCATGCTCAACGCGCTGCGGCTGCGCGACGGCTTTGCCCTGCGGCAATTCAGCGACCGCACCGGCTTGCCCGCTTCGGCCATCGATGCGGCGTTGCTGCAGGCGCAGCAGCGCGGGCTGCTGCAGGTGGATCTGCAGCGGGCCCGGCCCACCGAGCGCGGCTTCGATTTCCTGAGCGATCTGCAGGCCTTGTTTTTGCCCGCACGGCGCAAAGCCACGCGGGCGCTGCCAGGGTGATGCGGCTGCGGCCAGAATAGGGCCCTTCGCGCCGGTCTTATCCGCCGCTGCGCTGCACCCGGCACTGCTAGACTCGCCGCGCATCCGCTTCGCCTCCGTCCATTTCAAGGCCCCAACAGGTGGCAAGATCCACTCCCGCGCCGACCCCGGCGACATCGTCATTGCAGCTCGACCAGGCGCTGCAGCTGCTGCGCCAGTCGGGGCATGAACTGCCTGTGGGCACGCCGGGCAGTCCCGCCTGGATGCAGGCGCTGATCGACTTGCTGGTGGACATGTCGAGCCGCGACGCGCTCACCGGGCTGGCCAACCGGCGCAGCTTCGAGCTGGCCCTGGCGCGCGAGATCGACCGCGTGGCCCGTGCCGGCGAGCCGGCGCTGCTGCTGGCCCTGGACATCGACCATTTCAAGCGTGTCAACGACACACACGGCCATGCCAGCGGCGACGTGGTGCTGAAGGCGGTAGCCGCTGCGCTGCTCGATTGCGTGCGCCCGATGGACCTGGTGGCGCGCGTGGGCGGCGAGGAGTTCGCCATCGTCATGCCCAACTGCCCGGCCAGCTTCGGCGAGAGCGTGGCCGAACGGGTGCGCCGGCGCGTCGAAGCCATGCCCGTGGCCATCGGCCTGTCGCAGCAGATCCACGTCAGCGTCAGCATCGGCGGTGCCTTCGCGCCGCAGTGGGTGCGCTCGTCGCCGGCCTTGTGGATCGAGCGTGCCGACGTGCAGCTGTACCGCGCCAAGGCCCAGGGGCGAAACCGCGTGTGCCTGGAGCCGGCCGCGGTGTCGGTGGTCAGTGCCGAAGAGAAAGCACTGCTGTTCGGAATGTCGCAGTTTCAGGATATCTGATGAGTGCAGCGCCGGGCCGCCCCAAGCAAACTCGCGCCCCCTCGGGGGGCCGGAGCGCAGCGCCTTGGGGGTACACATGAGTGCAGCGCCGGGCCGCCCCAAGCAAACTCGCGCCAGCCCGGAGAGCGGGCCGGCCTTCGTGCCGTCCATGTCCGCGCAGGCGGACATGGAGCCGCGGCTCTCAGCCCCGTCGGGGGGCCGGCGCGTAGCGCCCAGGGGGCATACATGAGTGCAACGCCGGGGTCACCCAGGACGCAGGCGTCGCCACGCAAGGCCAGGGCGGCTGCCGCGGCGCCGCCGCGTGCGCGCATCACCGCCGTCACCAGCGGCAAGGGCGGGGTGGGCAAGACCTTCATCTCCGTCAACCTGGCTGCCGCACTGGCGCGCCAGGGCCGCCGTGTGTTGGTGCTCGACGCCGACCTGGGCCTGGCCAACCTGGACGTGATGCTCAACCTGGCGCCGAAGATCACGCTGCACGATGTCTTCATCGGCAAGAGCTCGCTCGAAGACGCCATCCTTCCGGCGCCGGGTGGCTTTTCGGCGCTGCTCGCCGGATCGGGCATGGTCGAATACTCGCGCATGACGCCGGAGGTGCGCGACCAGTTGCTCAAGGTCATCGAGAGCGTGGCGCCACGCTACGACCACGTCATCCTGGACACCGGCGCCGGCATCTCCGACGTGGTGCTGTATGCCGTGTCGCTGGCCGACGATGTGCTGATGGTGGTGACACCGGAGCCGACCTCGATGACCGATGCCTATGCCACCATCAAGGTACTGGCCACGACCCAATCGCGCAACCATGTGCAGCTGGTGGTGAACCAGACGCGCCGGCAAGGCGAGGGGCGTGCCGTGTGCCAGCAGCTGCAGCATGTGGTCGACAGATTCGTCAACCCCGGACTGGGGGCGCCGGTGCGCCTGGATCTGCTGGGCCAGGTGCCCCTGGATATTGCCGTACGCGATTCGGTGCTGAGCCGGCAGCTGCTGCTGGAATCGCTGCCCGGCTCGCCGGCCGCGCTGGCCGTGGTGGCGGTGGCCACGCGCCTGCTGAGCTGAGCGCGGCGTTCGGCGGGCACACGCGCTCAGCGCAGGGCACTTCGCCGCTCGAGCAGCACTACCAGCGCGCCCGCGCCGCCCTGCGGCCCGGTGGCCTGCGCGAAGGCGATGACTTCGGCACATTGCGCCAGCCAGCGCTGCACCTTGGCCTTGAGCACCGGTTCGCCTCCGGGCGAGCCGTGGCCCTTGCCGTGCACCACGCGCACGCAGCGCTGGCCATTGCGCAGGGCCTGGCGCACGAAGGCGCTGAGGCGGTCGCGCGCCTCTTCGCGCCGCAGGCCGTGCAGGTCGATCTGCGCCTGAATCGACCATTGGCCGCGGCGCAGCCGTGTCACCACATCAGCAGGCAGGCCAGGGCGGCGGAAGCTCAGTCCGTCGTCGGTGAGCAGCAGCGATTCGACATCCACCTCGTCCGACATGGCTTCGCGCAGCGCGGCGCGTTCGTCCAGTTCGCGCTGGCGTGCCTGCGGCGGTGGGCGCGCGGGAGTCAACGTCGCGCGGCCGTGCTCAGGCAGTGACTGCACGCGCCCCACGGCGCTGGCGAAGGCGTTGCGCAGCTGCTCCAGGCGTTGGGCTTGCGCCTGCTCGTCGGCCAATGCCTGGGCCGCCTCGGCGGCGCGCTGCTGCAGCGCATCGCGCATAGCCCTCAGATCCTGAAGCGAGCGCGCCTTCACACCAGCCCCCGTTCGGCGAAGGAGATCACCGTGCCCTGGCCGACCACCAGATGGTCGAGCACGCGCACGTCCACCATTTGCAGCGCGCTTTTGAATGACAAGGAGAGCGTAATGCGAAGCACGGGGTCGTGACGATGGTTCTTGTCGAGCATCGAGTGCAGTCCTGCGCTTCGCATTACTGTGAGGTCAAAGGGAGTCGAGCCAGGTGAGCAAGTCGGGGTT